>JANXOO010000423.1 GCA_025353525.1 Schlesneria sp.
ACATCGATTTCGGCGTCGGTGGGAAATCGTAGATCAAATGCCAAACACTCGAGCCGGTAAACCCGTTCACGATGCCAACACCCAGTTTCTGCGCAGCGCGGGCCGTATTCTTCATTTCTTCGATCGCACGATGAGTGACTCCATCCGGCTTGCCGTCGCCCCAAACGTAGGGAGGCAGAATGCTCTTGTGGCGTGCGTCGATGTTGTCGAGCACCGCTTGTCCCACCAGATGGTTCGAGACGGCAAATACCTGTAAGTCATGTTTTTCGAGCAGTTCTCGTTTTCGAGCGCAATAAGTATCATCAGAAAGGGCTTTGTCCACCTCAAAGTGATCGCCCCAACAGGCGAGTTCTAAACCGTCATAGCCGAAATCCTTGGCCTTTTTGCAGAGGTCTTCGAGCTTCAGATCGGCCCATTGGCCAGTAAATAGAGTAACGGGACGGCCCATCGGTGTTGCCTTTCAGGAGGATGACTTTGAACAATGAAAATAAAACGCACCAGGCACGATGTCAACCGAATGAATCAGTCGGTCCTGCGATTCTTGCTATCGACATGCACAACACGGGGACGATGGTGCGCGACTTCGGCCTCTTCAAACGGCGCATACGCACAAATAATGATCAGATTTCCGGGTGAAACCAGATGGGCAGCGGCTCCGTTGATGCAGATCGTACCGCTGGCCGCCGGACCTCGAATTGCATAGGTAATCAGCCGATTGCCATTGTTGACATCGTAGATATGGACCTGCTCGAACTCGGCAATATTTGCGGCCTGCATCAAGTCATGATCGATCGTAACGCTTCCTTCGTAATGTAGCTGGGCGTCTGTCACTGTCGCGCGATGTATTTTCGATTTGAGCAGAATTCGCTGCATGCTGGAGTCGTCATCCGATGCTGAAAGTATGTCGCGAGCCGCCATTGACGGGTCGGCTGCGTCGTAACTGAACCGCAGCGAACTGATGCCGCGAGAGGCGCTCATTGTGGCGGAACCGTCGGGCTTCTCCAAGCCCAACGGTCGTCCGATTCAAATTCTTGTCCGCTTTTTTCGGGCGGGACAAATACAAAAAACAGGGCGACCTGGTGCGGGTCGCCCTGTT
>JANXOO010000434.1 GCA_025353525.1 Schlesneria sp.
CAGCGTGACGCGAGCGTGCAATTCGGGGACGATCAACAGATTCTTCCAGGTTTCTACATTCGCGGGAAGCCCGTACCCCTTCAGCGTTTCGATGTATTTTCCATCCATTGTGAAGTACTGAAGTGTATGGTGAGCCCGATCACAAACGACAATTGATGGAACCCGTCCGGCTCGTTTGTCGACCCAGACACCGTGCGGTGTCGCAAACTTTCCTTCTCCGTTTCCAACCCCGCCGAAGCAACTGAGCCACTTTGCGTCCTTGTCATAACGATGTACGTAAGAGGCTCCGTAGCCATCGATCAGCAGAAAACCGCCATCGTCAAGAAATGCAAAATTGGTCGGCAGAAACCGGTCCGAGCCCCAGACCTTACTCGGGTCCGGACGATCTTCATGGCGCCGGTTTTCTCCTTCCGCATACACGCCAGACTCCATCGGAGCGAACTTTTGCCAGACCAGTCCGCCTTTAAGATCCATTTTGGCAAACGTCTTCAGATGCTGATAAGCACAGACGTAAAGAAACTCTTCGCTACCCTCTTCGCGAATCTCGATCCCGTGGCCGCCTCCCTGAAACTGGGCTCCGAATGATCGAATGTATTTGCCTTCCGGATCGAACACAAAAATCGAGGGATGATCTTTGAGATCGGTGCGACCTTCATGGATGACGTACAGGTTACCCGACTTATCGACCGCGACGTTATGCGTCGTTTGCCACGTGAACTTGTCGGGAAGCTGCGGCCATTCATGCTGTACTTCGAATTTGTACTCTCCTTCACCAACGATCAGCGGTTTATCGGTCTTTGCGGCAGTCAGAACCATCGGTGCTCCGATAATTGTTGCGGTTCCGGCCGCAGCCGCAGCCAAAAACTGACGACGCGATACTGATTCAAATGGAGTGGGCATTGAAGGCCTTTCGGGGATGAAACGAAGGAACTGTCAAAGTGCAAACCGGAGGCTGTCATCATGCATTTTTGTCGTCGGCTAAAGTCGATTCACTTTGAAGGAGGCTGGCTCGACAACTGAACAAGCGTTTCGAGCGTTCGGGGGCGCTGGCTTTCAGACAGCTTCAGAAATCGATGTCGGCCGTCGGCCGCGGGCACGAATGCCGTGAACCCGTCCGCTTCGACAGAAACGCTTCCTGGTGACGACACGTCGAAGTATCCTCGATCGGGAAAGACCGCGTAAAGGACGCTTGTCAGATCCCAGGTCGGACGGTCGTGCGGCTGGTTTTCGTATCTGCGATAGGCTTCGGCCAACGGATGATCGGGAACATAACCATAGTCCTTGACGATGCTGACGGCCGGATAGGGCAAGGAGATACCGATCTCGAACCCGCTCCACACAACCTGAGTCGGCCATTCTTCGGCCAGTTTTCGGCAGTTGGAAATATCCTGGACGACGTTATATTCACAATAATGGGGATTTCCGCCGATCGGTTGAAACGCTCCCGCCATCACCGACAGCAGTCTTACTTTCTTCTGAACGAGGTCGCGTCCAGACAGCGATGAGACCTGATCGGCCTTTGAATCGAGTAATCGGGCAAGATTCGTCGAGAATCCGACTTGGGCAATCACGACAGAAACATCCGGTTCGGCAGCCAGTGTCTTTCTCAAGAATGCCACGGCTTCGACGGCATCGTTATTAGAGAGCAAGTCGTGAGGATATCGATACGCTCCGTTGACCATTTCTGCCGCCATTGGCAGAAATTTGCCAGGTTCCGGGGTTTTGCCAGGACGGACAACCGCAATCGGCGTTTCACCGCGAAGGTAAAACGTATTGACGGCGTCAACAAATGGCCCTGCAAGATCACTGTCTTTTGAGA
>JANXOO010000447.1 GCA_025353525.1 Schlesneria sp.
CGACGATTTGGCCGCAGGCATTCTCGTTGATTCGACAATCGAACGGCACACGACGGCTTTGGATCAGATCGATATGGAGTTCCACGATTACGCGATCGAAATGGCCAGGCGACTTGCTCCCGAACTCGATTGGGAACAGTACGACTTGTCCGGGATCAAGGACGACGACGATCCGCAGCGTCTGGAAGGCTGGGTTGACGATCACCCTGGCAGCATT
This sequence comes from Schlesneria sp., assembly GCA_025353525.1. Lineage (GTDB taxonomy): Bacteria > Planctomycetota > Planctomycetia > Planctomycetales > Planctomycetaceae > Schlesneria. Next base: position 218 of record JANXOO010000447.1, read on the forward strand.
CAGGGACTGACGATGCTGGCCGATCAATTGGTAATGCGTCGCGATTATGTCAAAGCAAAAAAGTCACTCGAAAAACTGATCAAACTCTATCCGGAGCAAACCGGACTCGACAGCGCGTACGTCACGTTGGCCGCCATTCATCGTGAATTGGGCGAAACTGCCGCTGAACGTCAGGTCCTTGAACAATACGTGCAAAGGACCGACGATGCAAAAACCGCACTTTTGCGATTGATCGAATTGCAGTCGCATGCCAACGACTGGCAAGCATCCGCCTCCAGCATTCGCCGGCTACTGGAAGTCAATCCGTTATTGCCACAGGCGCAAAGGGCACGCGCAATGACGAGTGAACGTCTCGGAGACAACGACGACGCGATTAAAGGATTTCGTGCCTGGTTGCTGATGGACCCGGAAGATCCGGCCGAGGCGCATTTCCGTCTGGCAACACTGTTGTTTGCAAAACGAGACCCCGACGCAAAGCGGCACGTTCTCGAAGCGCTGGAAGCAGCACCCCGATACCGGGACGCACAAAAACTACTATTAAAAATCGTCCGTGATGCGGATCGCTGATCACCAACCGCCGCTTGAACCATCGAGGCAAACCCAAAAAGTCGAATCGAATCGCGAGGGTTCAAAAACATTTTAGCGACTTGAGAAGACAGATTTCACCACGAAGGGCGCGAAGAACGCGAGGTTGGAATCTGATGAACTTTTCAATTGGGGCGGATTCCAGATTTATCGGGATTTTGCTGACACAATGGGGTTGCAGGTATTCTCGCTTCCAAAAGTAAGGCAGGGCAATGCAAACACGTTTGGCGCTCTCCACCGACCCCGTGTGTTTGGGCCGGACACAAGGGTGGCGCGCGGTCGGAGGAGAGCCAGAAACGCCAGCAAGTGGTTCTTGTGAGCAAAATCCCGACAAAGTCAAAATCCGCCAAACGTAACCCTCAAGGAAGAGTTTCAGCGGCCACCACCATCGGGATGTGGTACACCGTGCGCATACCCTGACGTTACTCGTCGTGCAGGGGTAACTCGTAGATATCGATTTGCTCATCGTCGTCGCTTAAGACTGGTGCCCAGCGGAATCGGGTCTGAGGGTGAGCCCCGACCTCGCTTCTTGTACCAAATCCGCGCTTCATGACAACATAGCGAGCACTACTTTCGTTCAGCCGATTGAGCCCCGGGTTGTCTGTCGCATAATGAGAAAACCGGGGCTCATAATTTTCGTCGGCGACGAGATCCACAGGCCGGTTGAACTGTTCGAGTCCCTCCTTCAACTGTTTGAACGATTCGGGGAAAAAGCCGGAATAGCCGTTCAACAGTGGTCGTTTGTGAAAGGTGCCCCAGTACATCCACCGCGTCGTCTCTTCGTAGTCACGGACCAGAAAACCGCGAGGGAAGGGAAGGCACGCGACCCCCGTGCCAGGTGTCGTCTCGTCTCGAAGCCAGGCGACCCATGATGGGACGCGCTTTTGAGAAGGTAACTCGTAAAGCGGCATTGGTGGTGGCAGAGCCTCGACGGCTACCAGGCTCCCTGCGGCAGCGAACGGAATGAAGTACGGAAAGAACAGACATCCGTTCCGACTGGTTCCGAAAAGAGAATTCATGAACGACGGGAGTTTCCAATGCCGGGTTTCGGTCTGGATCGAACCGTACCGCCGCCAGCGCAGAGGATTCAGCAGGTCGATCGCTTCAAGACTTAACCATACGCCAGCCAATTGCACAAACAACGCAAACCGGAACGGGCTGCGAATGAGTCCTGCGCCAGGGACGTATTGTTGCAAAAGCCGGTAGGGACAAACTCCGCCCACCCAGGGAATGCGGCTGTGAATTACCGCTGTCGGTCCCAGGGAAAGTCCGAACGCAAGAACCCCGAACGCCATTGCAAAAAGACCCCAGCGTCGACGTTGTGACAACAACGCTCCGGCCAAACCGATCGGGATCAGCAAGAGTTTGACTCCACCGCCTCCTAACGCCCAAATGCCACTTCGGCCGGGTTCCGGGAATTCGAGCGGCTGCGACCACGTTTGCCAGGGAAGATCCGTATGGTCTCGCCAATGTGCCGACAGACCATTCAACATTTCTTCGGTTCGCGCCGTTTGCCATTCGTGTTCGATTGCTTGTGACCGCTGTTGCCAGGCGAAAGGGCCGATCATGGCACCGGAAATCATCGCCGCCAGCACGATTGACATCCAGAAAGATGATTCGAACATTCGCCGATTCCAGAAGAACACCGAACATGGAATCAGAAGCAACGTCAGAAAAAGCCCCCAGTAATTACACAGCCAATACGTCAATCCGTATGAACAACCGAGTTGAATTCCATGCCGGAGACTTCGGAGAAACACTTTATTTTCCGTTTCGGTCGCGAACATTTCTCGCCCCGTGACAATATCGGCACACGAAGTCCAGGCACCGGATTTGTCAGGATCGAACAGATCCACAACAGCGTGGATTGTCCAATGAATACCAAACAGGGTAGTAAGTTGTACGACGCCGAACTGCCATAATGCGAACGGCAAAATCAGCGACATGAATCCCCCGCAGAATGCGAGCCAGGGGACGTGCCCCAGTCGCCGCAGCAACCGATGGGCGCTTAATCCGTTCAGTGCGAGTATCAGTAATTGATAGACATTGTAGGCCAGACACCGGTTGCCGGTCAGCCATACAATCGGAGCAACGACCGCAGTTGCAGGTTGTGATTCTGAAAAAACAATCGTGCTCTTCGTTGGAAAAAACATCGGAGCATCCCAATAACCTCGATAACCGTTTTGAGCCCGATCAGCGTTCCACCACAAGGTCCACAAATTCAGCAAAGGAACAGTGATTTCCCGTTCCTGCCCATAGGAAATATGAGTCGTGATCGAGCCCACGAGCGGCCACTGAACGAGCATCGCCAAAACGACATAAAGTGCAAACAGCCAACACCCGCTCAGCGCCGCGCACGTCAACGGTCGCGCACAAATATCGTCGTCACAAGTCAAAAGCTGGAGTTCAGGCTTTAGTCTGTTTTCTCTGTCCACCGATTTATCCCGCCCAAACCGCGCACAGGAAATATCGTCAAAAGCAGAACGTTGGAGTTCACGCCTAAACCTGTCGTCGCGCTTTCCACACAATGATGCCACGATGCGTCAGGCAATCAAGCAATGTCAACGCCGTTTGCGATCCAGCACTCGATGTCCCAGCAATCGCTGTCCACCAGCATAACCTACACCGGGTAGGCACTCCCATCCATTGTCGGGTCGTTTTTGACATCGATCAGTCGCCAACAGTACCAGCTCGCAACGGTCGAGTAGGGCTTCCACGGCTCGGCAATCGCATGGCTTTGTTGTTTGGTCGGAAGTTCTTCAAATCCGTATAACTCCCTGATTGACGACCTGACGATCAAATCGTCGTGCGGAAAGACATCCATTCGCCCCAATGAAAAGATCAGAAACATCTGAGCCGTCCAGCGTCCGATCCCTTTCACTTGCACGAGGTGTTCGATCGCCTCCTCATCAGACAGTCGTCCGATCCTGTCCAGTTGTAGCCGACCATCGAGCAGTCGCGCTGATAAATCCTTGACATACGCGACCTTCTGTCCGGATAACCCTGCCGAGCGGAGTTCCGCATCACTTCGTTTGAGGATTGCCTCGGCACCGAGCGTATCCGGCTGCAACAGTCCGTCGAGTTTCAGCCGAATAGATCTCGCCGCTTTGGTGGAAATTTGTTGAGACAAAATCGATCGCACTAACATACCAAACCTGTCCCGATTCAGCTTCAGCGTAAATGGCCCGGCAAGATCGATCAGTTTTTCCATAACCGGATCGGATGTTCGCAAGTGGCGAATCGCTGCCAGGATTGTCTCCTGTGAAATCGGCAAGTTGCTTTCCTTCAGGTTCTGTTTTTTGAATCCACGGCGGAACGGGCCTTTGAATCCTGACGACTTCGAATCGCACAGAAACTTCCGATAACCCACTGTGTTTTATACTGCTCGCGGTCCAGATTGAGGCTT
>JANXOO010000468.1 GCA_025353525.1 Schlesneria sp.
TTACCAGCCGAGTTAAAAGCGCGAAGACGGTAGTAGTACCGGTTGCCAGGCGCAATCCCCGGCGCTGTATCGGTGTAAGCACTGAGGTTCGCAGGGGTCAGGTTCTCGGTGATGAGGTTCTGCGTAAAGGCGGAATCGGTCGCACGATCCAGGTTGAAACTGGTCTGATTCGTGGAGTTATTCGTCCATGTCAGTGCCACGGATGTGGCGGATGACGGGATCGCACCCAGGCCAGACGGTGCGTTGGGTGACTGTGCGGCTGTCGGAGCGTACGTCCATGTCAGAATACTTTGAGTTGCCGTTCGTATTCCCGTGCTGGCCGTAAAACCGACGTAGCCAGTGCTACTTCCAATGACTGAGGCGATTGCAATATTGTAATTCCGGGTGACAGCGGCATTGGTCGTCGTGTCCGTAATCACGACGGCGAGAACCGAACCGTTGTAAGTCAGATTGACCTTGAAAGTGTGGCCGTTATGCAGGTCAATTCCTGAACCGGTCAAATCGAATGACCCGGTTGACGTCGGTGCGGCACCGTTCTGGTAAATGCCGGTCGAATCATTTCCCTCGCCAGCATTGTCGTTCAGGTCGAATTTGATGGCAACGCTTTGGCCGATGCCCGCGTTGCCTCCGGTCGATGATGGACCGTAGCCGAGTGCGGCGCCCGATGCCCCCAGCGCCGTCGGTCCTGTCCCCTGAATGGTAAACGTCAATCCTTCGCCGGAACTTGGACCGGCAGTCGAATTGAACGTGAATTGCGAGGAAAATCCGGTAATGTCGAGCGCCGTCGTCGAAAAGACGCTGCTCGCCTGATCGGTACCACCGTTTGTGAGGACCAGATTGCTACCCGTGATGACCGCCGTGCCATTGCGAGTCAGACCCGTTGCACCGGCGAATCCGGTGCCGAAATTCAGGCCGGTCACGGAGTTTGTTGTCGTCGCCTGAGCGACGACTGAATAGTTCGAGTATCCCTGGGAATTCAAACCGCGAATACGAAAGTAGTATTTGGTGCTCGGTACCAGGCCGCCAATCGCGATTGCCGTCGAACCGGCGGGTGTCGTGGTCACGACTGCAAACGTTACGTTATCGTTCGACTCTTCGATGCTGTAACTGGTGGCGGTGTTGGGCGCGGTTGTACTGTCGACCCAGGTCAGGTTGATAGACGATCCGGACAGAGCTGTCGCGGTCATGGTTGGCGGATTCGGCGGAGCCGTCGCCGCCTGATTGAGGCCGTAAACGTCGAGTGTAGCGGTGGTCCCGACAAATACCTGTCCGTTTGCCACGGTCGGAACGGCAAACTTCACCACCTGACCTGACAGGCTGTCTGTGCCCCCGGTATGCTGAGCGCTGTTCCACAATTCCGTGCTGTAAGATGTCGCGTCGTATGCGTGAATCCGATTGTTGTTTCGGTCGGTGATCCAGGAAATACCGTTCAGGATTCCGTTGGCCGAGACGACGGCAGAACCGGGAAGGTATCCCAGTGTTGCTGTCGTCGCAGATGTTGTTGTCAACGTCCCGTCGCTGTTGATCTGATAACTGTATGCGGGCCCGTTGTAACCGCTGGCCCAATACAAATGACCATTAAAATATGCGGGAGTACTCAACGATGCGTTGATCTGATTGGGCGGAGTGCGATTGGCACCTCCGACAGGAACGGCATTCAGAACATCGTCAAAATTCGCGTTGAATTTGCCCATGTGACCGGTATCTCGATCAATGACATAAATCTTCCCTTCCTTGCCGGACGCGACCAGCAAATGCGGATGTCCCGCGATTCCCGCCGAGTCGGGCAGCAGCAGCGGCGAACCGGAACCGAAGTCAGCGTCGGCCTGATCCAGCGCGAGAACATTGTTGGGCGTGAAATAGTCGGCAACTTTAAGTCCCCAGCCATTCACGTTCTGATTCGTTGCGGAGGTGGTCGGGTCGGCAACCGTCTTGACGACGGATTCGTTGTAATTGGCATTGGCGGGGAATCCTTGCGCATTCAGTGTGGGCGCCCCTCCGCTTCCGTTGCCGGTTTCGAAATAGAATGCGCTACCGTCAGATTCAAAGGTCAGCCGTCCACCGCCACCCCAGATTCCGCTGAGTCCGTTGTTCGGAGACGTGTTCAGGACACCCGAAAGCGAAAACGAAGTCGCACCGATACCCCATTTGGTGACCCAGCCGTGATAAGGGCCGTTGTCGCCGTGTGACGCCCACGCCGCGTAAATCTGACCGTTGACCAGATTCAGAGCTTCCCGACTTGCCTCGTGCAATGCGTTGAACTGGACAACCGATTTGCCCGTGGTATTGTAGGGATCAGTCACTGCCCCGTCGCCCGTCCCGTAGACGTAGATACTGGTGGAATTGTCATTTCCGTTCTTTGTACTCCCGATCAAATACGGTTGAAGCCGATCAGTTCCATCTGACAAATTGATCGCGTGCAACCGCAAAACATAATTTGCCACGCCTCCAATCGTTTCTTTTGTTTTGACGATGACATACAGCGTACCCGAGCTGGGGTCGATCACCGGCGTACCGGTAATACCGATTTCCGGGCTGATATCACCGCTTCCCGTGTCGCCGCTCGGAACGGAACTGATCGCCGAAGCGCCCAGCGTGCTGTTGATATTCGTCCCGATCGAACTGCCCGTGTAATTTGCCGTTGTAATATCGGTAAAGCTGCGTTTCCAGAGAATGGCCCCGTGGGCACCGGGCTCGGTATCAACCGCATAAAGACTGTCATGCTCTGTCGCCACGAAGACGACATTGTGGGTCCCCGCGGCACCGGCAGTCGTATTGATTCCGGAGGTAATCGCCACGTTCGTATCAACCAGAGGTTGCGCGTAAACGTTGCCATCAACGGCCGTTGAGTACAACTTCCCGAACGTATTCGTGTTCACGTTGGATGTCGTCAGGACTGTTTCAGTCGAATTGAGACCGGTCCCTGCAATGTCGTTGTGGTAGGTAAGCACGTTTGTCGAAAGAAGGCAACGATCTTCCAGCCGTTCCGGAATTCGGTGAAACGCTGAACTTCGTCGATGTCTGGAACGACGCAACGCACTTTTCAAAGCCACTTTTCGCCAAAAACTCAACAGGTTGCGGATTGGTATCAAAGGAAGCTCTCTTTCGTATTTTTCAACAGCATCTGAAAACATTGAGCGGCCTTCCAGGCAGGGCTGGCCGATTGCGAACCGATTATCATCTTGTCAGCCTTCGGGCGCCCGAAAGCTATGCAGGAGAGGTGATTTGTGTAGTGACGGGGGCCAATTGATATGCTGAAACTGTGAGGTCGTTGCAGAAAAAAAACCTGACGGGGTAACTGTTTACGGCAATAATGACTACGCGCCTGGCCCGGCCAGCAGTCGCACGAAAACAGCAATCGCTCCTCACGCAAACGACGCTGTACGGTATCCGGGTTTCCACGGAAGTCAAGCTGAAAAGAACGACATCTGTCGCATGGGAATCGTTCGTTTTCGCGAAGCTTTGGACCGGTCAAACCTCGGGCATCGAAGTGGCCGCCCGAATGATGCGCAGGATTCCGGCCGGTCAGGCCAGCTCCCGAATGTGATCCCGATCAGCAATCGCCGGTTCGGGTAGAAATCGAGTCGGACAGGCATATACTTCATAATGACTTCATTGGGAGAAGGCATGTGCCCCAAACCCCTCGCAAATCTCGATGAGCATGTAGAGCACCATGCCCGGAAAGGCGAGCAGGGGATCTATGTGATAGCCCCGAAATAGATTCCGGTTTTCAAGGGGGTTGTGGGATGGCGGAGTAGTTCCATTTTGGGAGCAGGTCGTCGAACCGGATGTTCATGTTGTTTTTGAGGTCGGTGGCGTACTTGCGGCCGGTCTCGTAGACGTTGTCGATGATTCGGACAACGACATTCAGCCCTTTCGTCGTTTCCGTTTTTTCCATGGAGTGCTTCGCCGTTTCGATCGTGTCCAGCGGGACTCCTTTGCAGGCTCGAGTCACGTGAGGAAACACGCGGTGTTCGATGGGATTATATTTCGAACAGTACGGCGGGTCGTGAGCAATCCGGATTTTCAGGCCCAGACGGTTTGATAACGCCTGCAGATCTTCCTTGAATATGTCTGCGGAAGCACTGTTGCTGCCGCCGCCGTCACACTGAATCAGCAATTCGTCGGCGTCGGGATAATCGCGTTGTCCCTGCTCGTGCCACCACAATTCGGTGCTTTCGCAGGAAAACACTGTCGTGTCGCAACTGGCGTTCAAGTGCAGCGAGGCTTCGTTCTTGCGAAGGTCGTAGAGACCATGAGGAATGATTTTGCCGTCGCTCTGACTGGTGAAATCGTGGTCGTTGACGATCGTCGGTTGAACCGCATCGGTGACGCCGTCGCGAAGGAAATTGCCAGGCATTTCCTTCTTTTTCGTGTCGATGCTGATCACGGGGTTGCCGGCGTCAAGGAACTGCTGCTTCAGTTCCGCGATCCTTTCAAACTGAGCATTGCGGTCGGCATGTTGTCCCATCGTTCGCTTTTTCTGA
>JANXOO010000487.1 GCA_025353525.1 Schlesneria sp.
TGTCCCCGTTTTTCCGACCGAAGTAAAAGTGGGGATTGGACCGTTGAATTCGTCGCCGTTGATTCTGCTGTGTGCCTACTGCGTTCTGATCGCCATTTCGTCGTTGTGCGGTGGAGCGTTGCCACTTTTAGTTCGCATGACGCACACGCGAATGCAACTGCTTGTCAGTATCGTCGGCGGATTCATGCTGGGGGTCGGGATTTTCCATCAACTTCCGCATGCGGTCGTGGCGATGTCGGCAGGTGGTTACGACGCGTCGGTCTCGCTCGACTGGTGTATGCGTTGGCTGATGTTCGGGCTGATTCTGACGTTTTTTATGCTGCGAATGTTCCACTGTCACAGCCATGGCGCGATCGATGTCGTCGATGCTCATTCGCATGACTGTGGACACGATCATGCGCACGACCATGACCACAGCCATGATCATGACCACAGCCATGACCACGGTCACGGTGATGCCACGCCGCCTTCCGGTTCAAAAAGGTCGACATGGATCGGAATTTTCCTGGGGCTTTCGTTGCACACGCTACTGGACGGAGTTGCTTTGGCCGCACACGTACAGGCGGATGCCCTGCACAATCACGACGCAGGGATGTTTGCGTGGCTGCTGGGGGTTGGTACGTTTTTAGGAGTTGCACTGCATAAACCGCTCGATTCGATGTCAATCACATCGATGATGGCAACCGGTGGCTGGTCGAGTCGATCAATGAAACTGGTAAATCTGGGGTATGCTCTGATGTGTCCGATCGGTGCCGGATTGTTTTACTTCGGCATTCAGAAATACGCGGGAGTGCAGGACATCGTCGTGGCTGCGGCGCTTGCGATGTCGGCGGGCGTCTTTATATGTATCTCGCTCAGCGACCTGTTGCCGGAAGTTCAGTTCCATTCTCATGATCGACTGAAATTATCCGCAGCACTGCTATCAGGCGTGACCGCAGCGTGGGCGATCGGATTTCTCGAACCGGAGCACACTCATGGCCACCCGCACGAAACGGTCGTGAAACCTGCTGCAAACGACCACAGCCATTACGGCCACAAACACTGATCACGCATGATCGACGTGCCGGTCACGCGTCCTCTTTGATCGTAACGCGACACCAGTGCGAGACGCGATGCTGTCGGCACGTCGAAAATGTGAAGCATGCGGAACGGGATCAGCGTTCAGAGGGTTCCAGACGCATTTGCCGCAGCCGACGACGCCACATCGCGTTTTCCTTTCGCATCCAATTCGATGTGAATTGGATGCGAAAGGACGTTTCATGCAGAATACCGAATTGAACCCGGCGTTGAATCATCGGCCTTTGACTCGGCAGCAGAACTTGTATTTGCGGCCACTGTTGCAGGGACAGGGTGCGTAGGGATCAGTTCCGAGATACGGATCCGGGGAAACCAACTTTTCCGAAGAGCCGGACGTCGAGAAACTCGCCACCGAATACTTCCGGTTCGATCGCGGAAACATTTCCCGGTGTCGTTCGAGTAACGGGAGCAGGATGGAACTCCGAAATTTGGCGAACTCGGCATCGTCCATGTCGAGATTCAAACGAACCTCGTTCAGTGACTGTTCCCGTTCCTCTTCCGGCAACAACCCGATGTTGTAGCAGAGTGTTGATAGCGTCAAGGCCTTGTTCATCTGTTCCAGAGAACCATCCGTCGCGTCAATCAGTGGCTGTGCATAGGCCACAAGTGCGTCAGCGATCTCGCCCATTTTTTCTTCCTCCGTGTGATTGTGCTGAGTGGTCGTCGATCTGCAACGAGATGAGTGTATCGCAGCGATGACGTTCTGAAAATCTCACCGGACTTAAATCAGTGCGAAGCGCCTTGAACAAGATCGAAGGCCTGCGTTTCTTGATGCTCGTGCCTGGCAACGTTTGAAGAAGATCGGCGGGACACCGATCCGGCCCGCGCCGGTGGTTTGGGGTTAAACGACGGGATCGCTTGCCTGCCTCATTTCTCGTTGGAAAAATCCTTCACGGCGTCGCCTTTCGGGGTACACCGTGTGAGGTTGGCGCGAACATGCAGGCCAACGGGGAAACAGCACGTTCAGGATCGGCGCATGAACAATTGTCGCAAGTTGCTGACATGCCAGTGGATTTGTCCACGGCGAATCGTCAAAGAGAGGAAGCTAACCACAGAGACACAGAGGCACAGAGAAGACAGGCAAGAAGGGGCGAATCCGCGTCATAAGAGGGCGAGGCTGCGACCGAGCCGCCACGTC
>JANXOO010000522.1 GCA_025353525.1 Schlesneria sp.
TGCGAGTTCAGCGGCGCACCGTTTGGTTTCCTCGTAACCGAACGTACCAGGCTTCACTCGAGCCGAGCCGAAGATCGTGACTCGATATCGTTCGCGACGTGACGGTCGCAAGCGCGTGATGCTGTTCACGACATCCCATAGCCCCAGGACGGCGTTGGCCAAAACGTCTTTGACCTGTTCCTCGTCGGCGAGGCTGATGGTGGCGGAACGGTTCGTTCCTGAGTCGGCCTTCTTCATGGAGTCACCTCAGCATTCAGAATAAGGAAGGCGTCGGACATGTTGATTGTTCAAATTCCGTCAATGACTGATCAATCGTAATATGCCAGCCGAAATTGCCAACTTGATGTTCCAGACCCTCGGCCCGCAACAAGTCGCGCACACGCGCATGCGCTTCGGCCAAACACAATGACACGCCTTGTTTAGCAAGATCTTCTTGCAAACTCGAGAGCAGACGCGAGCCCGCCACATCGACCCACGGTGAGTTGGAGAGGTCACACACGACCAACCGCAGTCGCTCCGCAGATCGAATCTTTTCCCACACGACCTGGCGAACAAAATCGGCGTTGAAGTAAAGCAGCGAGGATTCGACTCGAAAAATCAGAACGCCCGGAATGTGCTCGTTGTCCGGGTGACGTTCGATGTCGGAATATCTTCGTGAGCACGGAATGCGACCGAGAAACGCGACGTGTGGCCTGGCGGCGAGGGTGATCAGCATCAGTAGCGAAACAATTGCCGCCAGCAGTACTCCCTTGAGAATGCCCAGCAGCAGCACGCCGATCAGGGCGACCATCGAGATACTGAATTCAAACCGGCTAATCTCGCGCAACCGTCGCAACGCTTTCAGGTCGATCAAACCCTTTACTGCTACCAAAACCACGGCCGCAAGCACTACGGTCGGCAAATTCATCAGCAGTGAACTCAAGAACAGCAGGCACGTTCCCAGCGTGACCGATGCGACCACCAACGCCAGAGGCGACTTTGCTCCGGCCTTATCGTTGATAGCAGACTGCGAAAGACCACCTGCCACAGGAAAGCCTTGACCGAACGCGACCACCAGGTTCGCCGCGCTCAGTCCAAGCAATTCTTGTCTCGGATCGACTTCGTAGCCATTCTTCGCCGCCAGCGTGCGCGCGGCCGAGACGCTTTCAATGTACGACAGCAGAAAGCAGGCGAACGCCAGCGGGATGACACCATCGACATCACGAAGTCGCAGTGAGGGCCAACGGATCTCCGGCAACCCCTGCGGCAACTCGCCGACAGTGTTCAGGCCGCAGTCGCTGAGCGAACTCAGCGACATCACGACAATCGACAGCACCACCACCCCCAGTGCCACCGGTCGGCCGGGGAGCCATTTGTCGCCGAAGATTAACAATGCCAACGCCACTAATCCAAAGGCGAGCACGACCAGATTGGTCTCCGGGATTTGTCTGGCAAGGATTCCGAGTCGCTCGAAAAAATGATCGCCGCCTCCCGGCACCCCAAATAACTTCGGCAACTGTGTCAGCGCGATCGTCAACGCCGCGCCAGCCTTGAAACCCAGCAGAATCGTTTCGCTGACAAAGTTCATCAGTACACTCAGTCGCAGCAGCCACGCCAGCGCCGCGAGCCCTGCCACGACCAGCGCGGTGAGCGAGGCAATCCCCGCCCAACGCACCGGATCGCCTTCGGCCATTCCCGCGACCGTCGTTCCCACCAGCATCGCGATCGCTGATGTCGGCCCAATCGCCAGTTGTCGCGACGTTCCGAACAACGCATAAGCCAGTCCGCCAAGCAAGTAACAGTAGATGCCACAATGCGGCGGCAGACCCGCCAAAGTAGCATAGGCCAACGACACCGGGATCGCATACGCCGCCAACGTGACGCCCGCCAGGACATCGCTCGCCAGCCAATCGCGCCGATAACTCGAAACCCATCGCGTGAGCGGCCACATCGAATCACCTTTCGAAGCCAGTGCGATGTCCATGAGTCCGTTGAGAAAGGCAGGCGACCACCTGCCGCTTTCGCTGGTAACAGGAATGAGAGGATCGGCGGGAGCCGCTCCGACTCGGGTCACTGGTCATGGAGAAGTTCATCAAGGGCCTTTCGGATCACTAATGCACTGTCCAGGAGCAGTCCGGATTCCTGTTCATCGAGCGGCAGCGGAAAGGATTCGAGGACACCGTCGCCGCCGAGCAAGCGTGGCAACGCGATGGTGACATCATGCACGCCGGCGATTTCGGCCGTGGGCGCGCAGACCGTCAGGATCGAACGCTGGTCGTGCAGAATCACATTAACGATGCGAGCCAAGGCGCAGCCGATGCCATAGTAAGTTGCTCCCTTGCCTCCGATGATCGTGTACGCTGCTCGCCGCACGTCGTGGTCGATTTGCTGGCGAATCGAGTCGGTGATCCCGATATTGCGCAGCCGAGCGAAAGATTCTAGCGGCATCCCGCCGATCGTGGCGAGCGACCAGGTGAGCACTTCTGAATCGCCATGCTCGCCGATGACGTAAGCATGAACGTGGCGCGGATCGACGCCGCAATGAACTCCCAGCAGACTGCGGAAGCGAGCCGTGTCGAGTGTCGTGCCCGAACCGAGAACGCGGCCGGCTGGCACACCGAATTCGACCGCGAACCGCGCGGCCAGATGCGTCATCACGTCCACGGGGTTCGTTGCCACAACCAGCACCGCGTCGGGAGCGTGCTCCAGCACAGCCGGCACCACCTCGCGAAAGACGGTCGCGTTGCGTTGCAGTAATTGCAGACGCGATTCGCCCGGCTTCTGTCCGACTCCTGCACAGAGCACGACCACGCGACTTCCTGCCAGATCTTCATAATTACCGCAGTTAACTTCGAGCGGATGAGAGAATGGCACGGCATGACGAATGTCGTCCGCTTCGGCCGCGGCCCGAGCCGCATTCTTGTCGACCAGCACTATCTCGCGTCCGATCCCTTGCATCACCAGCGCGTAGGCCGCCGTCGCACCAACATATCCGCATCCGACGATCCCGACTTTCATGGCTGGTTCCGTTGATTCCCTGCCGGGCCTGTCCCGGTGCTTGATGAGTCTTTGTACCCGTGTCTTTCATCGCCTGATGGGCATCTGCATGCCCGCTCCGCAGGCCCTTGGACCGCCCTCGCAGAAAGGGAGTTGGAGCCATTGCCACGAGCGAGCGTCTTATTTCGATGTGATGCCGTTCTTCTTCTCGAATTCGGCGCGTGTTTCTTTGGCCACAAAATAGTATCTGGTTCCTTTCCATTCGAGAGTTTCGGCAGCAGCGTACTTTGGAAAGCGCGTGGCGCTGATCGGATCGGCGACCAAGTGGTCTCGCAGATAGTTTTCGTTCTCGTGCAGTGATAAGTAGGTCTTCACAAAATCGATGATCCGGTCGTCGATCCAGCGACGGACTGCCTCGGAATCCACGCTTTCCAGTGGAAATTCGGCCCGTGCGTGCGGTTCCATCTTCATCAGAATGGGCAGGACATGCAGGTCATAGTCAAGCACCAAATTGTGGACTTCAAAATCGGTGGATGCCGAGAAACGCAAATCGATCGTTGCCAGCGGAGATCTGAACTGAAACGTTGCGTCGCGGCTGGTTGGCGAAACAGACGGTGTGACTTTGACCTTTTCCCCGAATTTCGCCGCCAGTGCCTCAAGCGGAGGTCTCCAGGTTTCGCGCAGCATTTCGCAGGCTTTGGCAAACAACTCGAGCCGTTCTTTGCGTCCCTGGAATTCCCTGGTTTCGTGGGCCTGGAAATCCTTGATTTTCTTTTCCGATGCCGCAAACTCGGCATCGATTCGGCTCATTAGATTGTTTACGTCAGGCATGATTTCAGTTCCTTTCAGTATCAGAGATGTTGAAACAGTTTTCAGGCCGGCTCGCGCGATTGAAATTTCGTCAGGTCGCAGTATGCGCCGGTTCGATCAGCCGGTGTCATGACTTCTGTACTTCCCCCACCTTGGAGGCACCACGATCCGTCAGCCAGTCTATCACATAATAAAACACGGGGGTCAGGAAGATACCAAAAATCGTGACGCCCAGCATTCCGAAGAAAACCGCCACACCTAGCGTGCGACGCATTTCGAAACCGGCACCGTGTGAAACGACCAGCGGAACCACACCCAGAATGAAAGCAAATGACGTCATGATGATCGGACGCAATCGAGCCTTGCTGGCATTGATCGCGGCATCAAACCGCGATTCACCGGCCGCACGACGGTTTCGTGCGGTTTCAACAATCAGAATCGCATTCTTCGCCGCCAGACCCACAAGAACGATGAAACCGACCTGGACGAAAATGTTCAGATCCTGTTTGAAGATCCATAGACCTGCAACAGAACTCAGCAGGCACATCGGAACGACCATCAGTACGGACATTGGCATTGACCAGCTTTCATACTGCGCGGCCAGCACCAGAAACACCAGCATGATTGCCCCGATGAAAGCAAAGATCGCGGCACTGCCTTCAATCAGTTGCAGATAGGTCAATTCCGTCCATTCCGTCTTCATGCTGCCGGTCAGTTCGTTCTTTGCCACCTGATCCATCATCGAGACCACCTGCCCGGTGCTGACGCCGGGTAATGAAACTCCGCTAATCGATGCCGCGGTGCGGGTGTTATAACGCGTGATCATCACCGGACCGCCGATTTCCTTGATCGTGGCAACGGTACTGATGGGAACCATTTTGCCGTCAACGTTCTTGACTTTCAGTGCTCCGACATCGTCGGGATTGATGCGGAACTTCGCGTCGCCCTGGAGGTTAACCTGCCAGGTCCTGCCAAACTGATTGAAGTCGTTGACGTAATATCCGCCGAGATAGACCGACAGCGCAGTAAAGACGTCATTCAGCGGCACGCCCATCGATTTGCATTTCGTCCGGTCAATATCGATGTAAATCTGCGGGGTGTTCGAGCGAAAGCTGTTGAACAGTCCGACCAGGCCAGGCTGTTTGTTCCCCGCGGCAGCGACTTTGTCTGCCTGTTCCTGCAGTGTGGCCAGTTCGCCGCCGCTCAGGTCTTTGATCATCAACTTGAAACCGCCGGCGTTGCCCAGACCGTCCACGGGTGGTGCCCCGAAGACGTTGATCTGCGCATCCAGGATTTCATCAAAACATCGCTGGCGAATCTTCTGGCCGATGCGAGCCGAATACATTTCCGGTCCGTGTCGATGTTCAAACTCTTCCAGCACCACGAACATCGATCCGAAGTTTGAGTTCACTGCGTTGAGAATGAACGATTGGCCGGGGATTCCGATCGTGTGGGCAACTCCTTCGGTCTCTTGCGCGATTTTCTCAACGCGTTTGACTACTTCGACCGTTCGTTCCAGCGAGGCCGAATCGGGCAACTGGATATTGACGATCATGTATCCCTTGTCCTGGTTGGGGATGAATCCGACAGGCGTGCGCGAGATGCCGAAATACGTTGCAGCCAACAGTCCGGTGTAGACCAGTAGCACCAGTGGGCACGCTCGAAGCATCACTCGTAAAATGTTTCCATAGATGTCCGTCATCCAGTCGAACCAGCGGTTAAAGGCTTTGAAGATGACCGACAGGAATGCGTTGGCTTGTTTAGCAAACTTCCAGCCCGCGATGGCACCTGGCAGCGAGAGAGTCAGTTTGACGGCCCAGACCACGGCAAATGGAGATTCGCTGAGCGATTTACCAAACAATGGATAAAGGTAATGCACGCAGGCCCAGCCGAGCAGCAGTGCATAGCCCCAGACCGGCAACGCTTCAAGGCCGTGGCCGTGCTCGACATGCTCACCCGGTTTGTGTTCGCGCGTTTTAAAGATCGGTACTGCACGCGCCGGAGTCATCGTTAAGGCGTTAATCGCCGAGATCATCATCGAGGCCGAAATCGTCAGAGCGAACTGACGATAGAACTGGCCGCTGATTCCACCCAGGAAGGCACTGGGCAGGAATACTGAAAACAGCACGAGTGTGATGGCAATAATCGGTCCCGTGATTTCCGCCATGGCATTGATCGTTGCCGTCTTGGCGTCGTAGCCTTTCGCCACCCAGACTTCAATGTTTTCCAGCACGACGATGGCGTCGTCCACGACGATCCCGATGGCCAACACCAGTCCGAACAGCGTCAGATTGTTCAGCGTGAAACCGAGTGCCGCCATAATCGCCAGCGTCCCGATCAGCGACACCGGCACATCGATCATCGGCAAAATCATCGATTTCCAGTCCTGCAGGAACAGCAGAACAACGATGGCGACCAGTATGATCGCATCGCGCAGCGAATGAAAAACTTCTTCGACCGATTGCTCAATAAATGGGGTCGTATCGTAGACGATGGAATATTTGACACCCGACTTGAACCCGGGCAGAGTCGATTCCAGTTCTGCCATTTTGGTTCGGATCGCCTTGGCGACATCAAGGGCGTTCGATCCTGGCAGTTGAAACACCGACAACCCGACGGAAGGTTGACCGTCCAGTGAACACTGCATGTCCTGATTCTTCGAACCGAGCTCGAGACGAGCGACATCGAGCAGTCGCGTGATTTTCCCGTTCTTGCCCGTCTTGACGATGATTTCCGAGAACTGTTCCGGAGCGGTCAACCTGCCCAGAGTGGAAAGGATGTACTGGAAATCGAGACCCGACGGAACGGGTGGCTGGCCGATTCGGCCGGCGGCGACCTGCACGTTCTGTTCTTTCAAGGCATTGACCACATCGCCGGCGGTCATGTTTCGTGCGGCGAGTCGTTCAGGGTCCAGCCATGCTCGCATGCTGTAGTCCTGCTGACCCAGATAGTTCACATCGCCGACGCCGCTGATTCGCAACAGTTCGTCGCGGATGTAAATCGTTGCGTAGTTACTCAGATACAATTGATCATAAATCGGCTGATCTGTTGTTTTGTCTTTTTCGGAGAAGAGATTGACGACCAGCAAGATGCTGGGAGACTTCTTCTTTGTGCTGACGCCCGTTGTCTTCACCACATCGGGTAACTTGGGCGACGCCAGCGAAACGCGGTTCTGCACCAGAACCTGCGCCATATCCAGATTCGTTCCCAGCTTGAACGTCACCGTCAGTTTGTAGCCACCGTCATTGGTCGACTGCGACGACATATACATCATGTTCTCGACGCCGTTGACTTCCTGTTCGATCGGCGCGGCGACAGTTTCCTGCACAACGCTGGCGTTGGCACCAGGATAGTTCGCGGAGACTTCGACCGACGGCGGCGCGATTTCGGGATACTGAGCGATCGGCAATGTCATCAGTGCAGCGCTACCGGCGAAGACGATGACCAGTGAGATGACGATCGCGAAGACAGGTCGTTCGATGAAGAATTTGGCCATGGATCAGTTTCAATCGCTTGCGATGGTTGTTGCGAACGTTGCGAATTCTCTGGCGGGATCGACCTCGCACTCACCGAACATTATTTAGCGTTGGCGTCTTCGCTTTTGGCCGGTTGTGGATCGACCTTGACCCCCGGAATGATTCTCTGCAGTCCGTTGACAACGACTCGCTCGCCTGCGGAAAGTCCCTCCAGAATCACCCGTAGTCCCTCGTGCAACGCACCAGTTTTAATTCGACGATAGACGACCTCATCGTCGCTGCTGACGACGTACACGAACGGCGATCCCTGATCGCGACCGATTGCACGATCAGAAACAAGCAGTCGTTTGTGCGATTCACCCAGCGGCAAACGGACTCGTGCGAACAAACCAGGCACCAGTGGGCGCGGCCCACGGTCGGGCTTCGGATTGGCGAATACTCCGCGTACACGGATCGTGCCAGTATCGGGATCGACCTGATTTTCGATGAAATCGATTCGTCCCTCAAATGGATATCCTTCGTCACCGGCCAAACCTATCCTGACAGCCAATTGGACTTCGTTGGCCGATTTCATTGTTCCTTCGCGAAGCATCTTCTGAACCATGAGCAGCGTCGGTTCATCCAGATCGAAGTATACCTGGATCGGATCGACTGACACGATCGTGGTCAGCTTGCCGGTTTGAGGACTGATCAGTTCACCGATCGACGGCACCGATTCGCTGATTCGCCCGGCAATCGGGGCGGTGATTTTTGTGAACTCAAGGTCCAGCTTGGCCTGATCGACAGTGGACTTTCCCGATTGAATTGATGCCTCGGCCTGCAGATTACGTCCCACATCGCGATCCAGGTCGGCCTGTGTGGAAACCTTTTTCCCGAACAGTTCTTCTGTACGACTCAAGTCCGCTGCCGAGGTTTTCAAGCTGGCTTCGGCATGAGCCAGTTGTGCGATGGCGTTTTCCAGCGTGAACTGATAGGACCGCTCGTCGATCTCGAATAACAGATCACCGACCTTCACCTCGGCTCCCGATTCGATCCGTGGATCGAAGTTAACCTTGCTCAGGTATCCGGTGACGCGAGCCCGAATGTCCACCGAATCGACGGCCTGAAGGCGTCCGGTGAAGTCCCGGTAATCCGTGACTTCCTTTTCGACGGGCGAGGCAACTTCCACATGCACCGGCGCAGGCTTGTTCTCGGCTGCATTGTTGGATTTTTCGCATCCACACACCAACAGTGGAAGTAGCGACAACCCTCCCCAAAAGCGAGCGTGTCGTAAAATGGTCATCGTGTGTTCCTCGAACTGGTGATCACCAGCGGCTTCGAAATTAGTGATCTTCTATTGTCAATGAATCAAAAACAGAAAGTAGACTACACGAGTGTCAGTCGACAGGACAGGGTACAACGTTCCAGATCTCGGCGGCGTATTCAGAAATCGTTCGATCGCTGGAGAACTTTCCAGAACCGGCAATATTCAGGATCGCATGACGAGCCCATTCTAACGAGTTTCCATACTGTTCTCCCAACCGCTGCTGTGCCTGCGCATACGATGTCAGATCCGCGAGATGCATGAAGTAATCACCCTTTTCCAGCAGCATTTCGCGAATGGGCAAGAAAATGTCAGGTTCGTCCGGACTGAAGTAATTGTCGAAAATCAAGTCCAGTGCCGCACGTGTCTCCGGTTCATTCTCGTAATGCCAGCGAGGGTTGTACGACTCACGGCTGTTGACGACCTGGTGAGCCGTCAGTCCGAACAGGTAGAAGTTCTCTTCACCGGCCTCTTCAGCCATTTCAATTGTGGCTCCATCGCGAGTTCCAATCGTCAGCGCACCGTTCATCATGAACTTCATATTGCCGGTACCACTCGCTTCGAAGCCAGCCGTCGAGATCTGTTCGGAAACATCACTCGCAGGAATCAACCGTTCGGCCAGCGACACGTTGTAATTCGGCAGGAACACGACCTTGATTCGTCCGCGACAGACGGGGTCGCTATCAATTGTTCGGCCGACGTTGTTAATTAACTTGATGATCAGTTTTGCCAGTCGATACGCGGGAGCCGCTTTTCCCGCGAAAAAGAATGTTCGTGGCGGAAGCGACATCGACGGGTTGGCTCGCAACCGGTTGTGCAACACGATGATGTGCAGCACATTCAGCAACTGCCGCTTGTACTCGTGAATTCGTTTGATCTGGCTGTCGAAGATGGAACCGGGATCGACGACCTGTCCGGTCGTTTCTTTCAACCATTTTGCAAACTGTTCCTTCGCAGTCCGTTTGACCTTAAGGAACTCATTCCGGAACGCCGAATCATTCTCCAACGTTCGCAGCTTTTGTAATTCACTGAGATCCGTGACCCATTTTTCACCGATCGATTCGGTGATCAACGCGGAAAGATTGCGGTTTGCCGCCAGCAACCAGCGGCGCGGCGTAACGCCGTTGGTCTTGTTGTTGAATCGTTCGGGGAAGGCCTCGGCAAAGTCACTGACCACTCGAGTCCTCAGCAGTTCCGAATGAATTCGCGCGACGCCATTGGTGCTGTGAGATCCCACAATTGCGAGATTGGCCATGCGGATGCAGCGCCCCGAATTCTCTTCAATCAGACTCATCCGCCCCACGCGACTTTCATCGCCCGGATACCGTTGCCGGATGTTGTCCAGGAAGCGTCGGTTGATCTCGTAAATGATTTCGAGCAATCGCGGACAGACCAGTTCAAAGAATCGCACTGGCCACTTTTCGAGCGCTTCAGGTAGCAGGGTATGATTGGTGTATGCCAGTGTCCGAACAGTCAGATCCCACGCCTGGTTCCAGTCGAGCCGGGCCTGATCGAGCAGGATCTGCATCAGTCCAGCGACTGCCATCGAAGGATGTGTATCGTTCAACTGGATCGCCGCCTTGTCCGCAAGCGTCGCCCAATCGTTGTTGGTGCGCCGGAACCGGGCGATAATATCGGCGAGCGAGCAACTCACCAGGAAATACTGCTGGACAAATCGAAGCACCTGCCCGGCCAGCGTGGAATCGTCGGGATAGAGAACGCGAGTCACCGTATCGGCCACAATACGATCAACGATCGCACCGACAAAGTCTCCTGAATTGAATTCGCCAAAATCGAAGTAGTCGGGTGACGCGGCGCCCCACAGTCGCAGCGTGTTGACCGTCTGACCTCCATATCCAACGACGGGGCGATCATAAGGTACACCCAATAACTTCGAAGGTTTTCCGGGAACAGCCCGAAGCACACCACAATCCAGCTGGAACGAACATCCCAGTGGCACTTCGACCGTTTCACCGGACCGCACGATTTCCCAGGGATCAGCCTGAGCCATCCAGTGGTCGGGCTGCTCGACCTGGTAGCCGTTCTCGATCGATTGACGAAAGATGCCATATTCGTATCGCAGCCCGTATCCCATCGCAGGCATTTGCAGCGTGGCAAGCGAATCGATGAAACAGGCGGCCAACCGGCCCAAGCCACCGTTCCCCAACCCTGCATCCGGCTCGCATTCGAGCACTTCTTTCCAGTCCTGATGCGGGTCCGACTGAAGGTTCGCTCGAACGAAAGATTCGACTCTCATGTTGATAATGTTGTTGATCAGCGTCCGCCCGATCAGGAATTCCATCGACAGGTAGTAGACACGCTTGGGGTTTTCACGATCGTAGGTCTGTTGAGTCAACAGCCAACGCTGAACCAGCAGATCCCGTACGGATCGCGCGACGGCCTGAAATCGCTCACGCTGAGTCGCCTCTTCCTTTGCGACGACATGGTCCAGCACAAGATGCCGATCGTAGTGTACGTTCGCGCCCGCGCCACCGAAGTTGATCGGATCGCATTCGTCGGGTTTCAGTTCTTTCCTGGCGACGGACCTGGACATCTTTCTGCTCCTCGAATCTGCTTTCGCTCGAACGGAATTGACGCTTATACGGCGACTTGATCGCTCAGTCGCGGAAGCAATTAACCAAACGTGGATCGTCGTCAAGGAACCTTTCAGCGTCCTGAATCGCGCCGTTGCGCGAAAGAATCGTGTAGAAGTTTTCCTTGACCGTAGGTGCAGCTCGAATGGCTGATTTCCAATCTTCCCGTGAAAACGGATTTTCTGCAATCGTCGGCCAGAACCCGGTCGCATCAAAAAGCGCTGCGATGATGTCGGTGTTGAAACCCTGAAGACGGCTGACGAGATATGTGGCGATTCCGACTTGCAGGCCATGCAATCGCGGTTCGGCCGTAATCGTGTCTAACGCATGAGAAATCAGATGTTCGCTGCCGCTTGCCGGACGCGACGATCCACAGATTTCCATCGCCATTCCGTTCAACAGCAGCGACGTTGCCAGCAGGCGAATCCCCTGAAGATCGAAGTCGGGATGGTTGAGATAAGAATGGATTGATCCATCGGACAAAAGCGCGGCGAAGTCGTTGACCGGTTCGCCCGTTTCATGAAATGCCAGCTTCCAGTCTCGAACCGCGGTGAATTTGGCCACCAGATCACCGACTCCGGATAACGTCAGAATTCGCGGTGCGTTCAGACAGACTGCAGTGTCGATGATGACTCCGTACGGGATCGCGGCAGGGAACGAACGACGCCGGCCACGAATTGTCAGGCTCGATTGAGGGCTGCAAATCCCGTCGTTGGAAAGTGAGGTCGGAACCGAGTAATACGGCAACCGGCTAAGAAATCCGACGTACTTGGCCATGTCCAGCGCTTTGCCGCCGCCGACTCCAACAAGGGCACTCAGGTTGCCCGGCAAATCGGCCAGTAACTGTGCCGCCAACTCGATTTGATTGTCCGCAACTTCAATCCACGCGGCAATGCTGACCTCATGTTCTTTCAGGCTGGTCGCCACACGGTCCAGGATCTGCGACTGCAGTGATTTGCTGACCAGGACCGCAACGTTGTGCCGCTTGTCGCGGCTCAGGTACAGCCCCACTCGGTCGAGCGCCCCTTCCTTCACCCGAACCAGCGTCGGGATCGAGATCTGAGTTGAGCGAATCATGTCAGTACCCCTTTTTTGTCAAGTAGACTGCGATGTCCGACCAGATTTCAAATGGAGTGAACGGCAATCGTTCTTCAGACAACACCTGGGCCAGATCACCACGGGCAAACCGAAGCTCGTCCCGCACCAGACGAGCAGGCTCGACATCCGGAAACCCGTCCCCGGCAAATGCCACCGTGAACCCTTCGTTCAGGTAATGTTGTACAATGGCGGCCTTGTCCACTCCCAGGTTGGCCGACCAGAACGGTGATTGGACCGGCATCGACATCAACAGGCCTTTTCCCGCTTCAAATCGGCCGAGATTAGAATGAACATCTAATTCGACACCGGCAGATTTCAGCAATTGATCGATGTACCAGCCGCAACCGGCCGAAGTCACCACCACTCGCCACCCGGCCTTTCGCAGCGATTCAATCGAGGCAGAAAGCTTCGGATCAAGTTCCATCCGATCGACAACGGCCAGGACCTCTTCTTCGGGTGCACGAATGGCCGCGAAGTACAATCGCAGCGCCTCGAAATGAGTGATTGCACCCGCTCGATATTGTTCCCAATAGTCGGGCAGATCGGCGGGCAACAACGATTCGATCGCCAACTGATAGAAATCGTTTCGCGTCATCGTCCCGTCAAAGTCGCTGACCAGGACGCCGCGATGTAGAATGTGTTCCTGTGAATGTGCCATTCGAGTCTATCCTTTGCCGTTTGAAAACAGCATCACAACCGTCCGTCCTGCAACTCGGTAGGTCGGGCCAATCACTGTGGGAGCGATTTCCCATGGTACAATATCATTTGGCGAATCAAGCGAAGTGTCGATCCATCTCCGCCAGGCGATGCCACCTGAATTCGGCAAATCGAATTCCAGCGATTCCCAATACGCATTCGTGATGAAGAAGAATCGTTCACCCGATTGCGCCAGAACAGCTTCAAATGCCACACTGTGCGAATTGTCGCTCCAGTTTGGCTGATTCAGTCTCACACCGTGCCACGTTTTCTCGGCGTCGCTCAGAAGGTCATTCAGAGTGGTTCGCCGACGTTCGTGTTCCACCGTTCGAGTTCCCCGGCGAGCACACATCAGGCTGACGAAGCGATTCAGATCGGAGTGGTTCTGTAACAATGTCCAGTCAAACCAACTGATCTCGTTGTCCTGACAATAGGCGTTATTGTTGCCCCTTTGTGTCCGCCGGACTTCGTCGCCCATCGAGATCATCGGCATGCCCAGCGACAACAGCGTGGCGGTCAGAAAGTTTTTAACCTGCCGATTTCGCAGCGATTCGATCGTGGGATCGTCCGTTGGGCCTTCGATTCCACAGTTCCAACTGCGGTTGTCGTTGGCGCCGTCGCGGTTGTCTTCGCCATTCGCCTCGTTGTGTTTCTGGTTGTACGAGACCAGATCATTCAGTGTAAATCCGTCGTGACACGTCACAAAGTTCACACTTTGTTCTACTTCACGACCCTTGTGACCATAGATTTCGGGACTGCCGACGATCCGGTCCGCAAACCGCCGAGCCGATCCCGGTTCGGCCCGAAAGTAGTCCCGTACGTCGTCTCGGAATCGGCCGTTCCATTCCTTCCACGCATCCCCAATGAAGCTGCCGACCTGGTACAGCCCGGCGGCGTCCCAGGCTTCCGCCAGCAGCTTGGTCCCGGCAAGGCCCGGATCCGATTCGATGTCCCACAAAACCGGTGGGTTCGGCAGCGGATTGCCCGATCCGTCTCGCGAAAGGATCGATGCAAGATCGAATCGAAACCCGTCCACGTGCATTTCGTCGACCCAATACCGCAGACTATCGACAATCATCCGCCGCACGATCGGATGATTGGCGTTCAGCGTGTTGCCACAACCGGTGTAGTTGGCGTACCGCGAACCGCCATCTTCCAGCAGGTAGTAGGTTGGGTTATCAATCCCGCGAAAACACAGTGTCGCGCCATGTTCGTTCCCTTCTGCCGTATGATTGAAGACGACATCCAGAATCACTTCGATCCCCGCGCGGTGTAACGCCTTGACCATATCACGAAACTCGCGAATTGGCCCGAGCGGATCCTGCCGTGAACTGTAAGCCTGGTGCGGGGCAAAAAATGAAATCGGCGAATAGCCCCAGTAGTTAACTTTTCCTGGCGGACAATCCTGGGAATCAAACTGAAACACCGGAAGTAACTCGACTGCCGTGATCCCCAACTTCTGAAGGTAAGGAATCTTCTCAATCAACCCTGCGTAGGTTCCTCGAATCTGCTCGTCGAGCCCCGAACTTGGATCACGCGTGAATCCGCGCACGTGCATCTCGTAGATAATCGTCTGAGCCGATGGCCGACGTAACGGCAGATCGCCTTCCCAGTCGTAGTCTTTTGGATCGATGACGACACTTTTCATCGCAGTCGAGCAGTTGTCACCTGCTTTGCTGGCGTCCTGGCGGGAATAGGTCGTCGGGACGACCACACCGCGACCATAAGGGTCGAGCAGGATCTTGTCCGAAGCAAACCGCAACCCGCGTGAAGGATCGGGATTTCCCTGGACGCGATAGCCGTAAAGCTGTCCTGGCCGCACACCGGGCACAAACAGATGCCAATAGTAATAAGTACGATGGGTCGCAGGATCGAGTCGAAACACGCGGGATGGCGTCGGATCGTCCTGGCGATCAAAGAACACCAGCTCAACACCGACGGCCGTGCGCGAAAATATACCGAAATTGGCACCACCATCCACCATCGAAGCACCCAAAGGCGCGGTACTTCCGACATTCAAAAGAGAAGTCATACGGCATTTACCTGACTAAGACCCTGGATCGCAAAATGGTAATTAATGCAGTTAGTTATCATGCGAAGAGCGTCACCAGTTCAAAGGGACATATGGACCGAATTCAAGACGAAGAATCGTGAGCTGTCCGTTGCATTTGTCGAAGCTGGCGGCGTTCTCACGACGCTCCCAATTGTGCTGGAGGCGCGGGCTCGCTCGCGGCCGATGCCCCGAGCACGGTGCGATGCAGATTCGAGGCCAGGTCATGGATCACTTCCCAGTCACTGGCGATGTCCTGCGAATGGGCGAGGTTGTTGCGCAAATCTTGTAGCGCCGCCACGAACTTCTCGACTCCGGTGCGCGATCCGAACCGTGTTCGCTGACGCAACGATTCGTCGCGGGCGACGATCCTGCCCTTATCAGCGAATTGTAGACATTCCAGCAGACTTGGATGCTGGCCTCGGCGGCGACGTTCATTTTGGAGGTCGTGAGCCTGTTGAAGACGTCCGGGTGACAGAAATTGCTGCCACGCTCCATGTGAGTAAAGTTCGTCGATCAGGCGAGTGACTCGCAATTCGATAATCGTCACCAGACCGAACAGCCACATCCGCATCGCAGGCTTTTGCAGATCGCTACGACGAACAATGCCGCTCACCTGGCCAAAGCTCCGCACGAACAGGCAGGGTGCCGATAACAACCTCTCCACGACCTGATTGAGCGAAGCCGAGTCTGCGACGATCATCTCGGGTTCAAACGAGTGGCAAGGTACCGCTATATGGTCCCCGGCGACGTCGTCGCTCGTCAACCAGCCAGCGATCGCACCCAACCTTCGAACACCCGCAAACTTCATTTGCTGAGCCTCCATTGCAGCGCGAATCGTCGGCAGAGGCATGGTCTCATCGAAGGACATCAACGACTCTGCAAGGTTGCGGGCCGTGAAGCCATTCAGGAACAGATCGAGCTCGTCATCAGCCTCGCTCACAGCGACCTCAATTTGAACAGTCGTCGTATATATTGTGCGATCATCACTTCATCGGTTTGAAAAATCCCCGCAACGAATCGAACATCGGCGGGAGTGAATCGAGGGCCGACACGTCGAAGCGCGCGAACTCTGTCAACATCGAAAGTGACTCACGACCAATCGACTCGCAGAATCATTGTGTGGTAGTCACAACGAAGCCAATTGTATCACCGGTTTCAAATCGGTCGGCAGAGTGTCGAACCGGACTCTCCTGGAACAACGATGCGGTTCCAACTTGCGGTCCGATCTACTTCGTGAAATCCAATCCTGGATCGCCTTTCGTCGCACCTTCCATATTGAAGTGGAATCCGCTTCCCTTCCTGGTGAGATCGGCCAGCATCGTACCGCCGGAGTCGGGTTCCATTGCCAGCCTGCTCTGATCCAGCGCGTAGACCCCTTTTACGGACTGCTTGTTTTTGCCTTGGGTAAACGTCCATGTGAATTCCCCCTTTTCAGTCAATTCCAGCAAGAACGTCGTGGCATTGCCTCCTTTCGCGGACCAATTGCCGACGATATCTTTGGCCGAAAGCCTCTTGTCAGCGGGAATACTTCCTTCAGGGGGCCGAGGGACAGGAACATCCGACGTCGATTCGGGAATTGTCATCTTTGCATACTCAGCGGCGATCGTATCTGCCGGTTGCAAAACCACGACCTTTTCAAATGTCTTGCGGGCGGCATCCTTGTGATCGCAGGTCAGATAATGATAGCCGAGCAGGAACCGAGCGTCGGCCGCGTTCGGGTTGGCCTTCGTGTACAGCTCCAGCTTGCGAAGCTGATCAGAGTAGATGTCGACCGACGGATATAATCCAACCAACGTGGGCCAGTCCCACCCTGGCCCCACGGCCAATACGGGGTGAATCGTCGCAGCCGCATCGTTGTAGCGGCCAAGAGCAAAC
>JANXOO010000528.1 GCA_025353525.1 Schlesneria sp.
TTGCACTGGCGACGAAATCAAGCAGCACGACGAGTGTAGTAGTTCAGCAGTCCTCCAAGACGTTCGCGGCAATCGATTGTTCCTTCTGATGCACCGACGTTCTCTTCGGGGGCGATGATTTTGTTTTCCAGTCCTTGATGATTTCTCTCGGAGTGGTAGTTGACGGACAACCAGGGCCGAACAACGAAGACGACAACGAACGCTCAGGGGATACGACAACGGAAACGTGGTACGCAGCGGGAGACACGACCTTGACGACACCTCTGCGCACGCTGACGACCGTTGCGAACGCCGCAGGGGAACCGGTGTCGGCGATCGATGTGGCGAACCCCGGCGGCAGTCAGGTGCAATTGTCGCACTGGACGGGTAATTACGACGACCTGGGCCGCCTGACAACGTCGTCACAAGGTTTCTATGCCGGAAATACATCGGGAGCGGAAAACAGTCCGGTCCAGGACTTTTCGTATGGGTACACGAACAACGGAGTTCGAAACTCCATGACGTTGGCGTTGAGTGGCATCAACTCGGTCACGACGACGTATGCGGTGGATAATGTCAATCGGACGAAGGGAGTGACTCAAACGGCGAAAGGACAACGGGGACACACGTAACTTGTCTGGTTGCTTCAAAAACTCGCAACGGAACATTGCGCCGGAAGCGGGGTACGATAGAGAGTTGGCGAAGGAAATGCGGCGAGGCAGAGCGAGGGCATCGATTCCCGAATTCCCGATGTAAGAAAAGTCCGCGACTCCGATCTCAATTCGGCATTTTCGTCCCGAAAATGCGATCAAAGCGAGGTAAGGCGCAATTGGGGACCGCCGTCGACGGATCTGTGCGGAGATTAACTGCTGCATACGAAGTGCGCGGGATGACGACGCGGCTGACGAGTTACGATAATTCGGTGGTCGGGTCAGGAAGTATCGTCAACGACGTGGTACTGGCGTACAATTCGTTCGGGCAGATCGTTTCCGAAACTCAGTCGCACAGCGGTGCGACGGGTGTCGGGACACCGCAGGTCCAGTACGCGTATACCAACGGTTCGACGAACATGATTCGACCGACAACTCTGACGTATCCCAACGGGCGGGCGATCACGATCGGCTACGGGACGGCGAGCGGCATCAACGATTCGGCCAGCCGGGTCGACAATCTGACCGACGGAGCCCAGTCGCTCGTCAATTACACATATCTGGGGTTGGGAACCGCCGTTCAGGTTACGTACCCGCAACCAGCCATCCAGTACACGCTGCTCGGCTCGGCGGGGGGAACCAGTCCCGCAACGGGCGATATCTATTGGGGGCTTGATCTTTTCGGACGGATCGTCGATTCGCGGTGGTTCAACACCGGCACGAATTCCGATGTCGACCGGATCAAATACGGCTACGACCGAGCCAGCAACCGCATCTGGCGTCAAAACACAGTTGCCACCGCTGCCGGAGCGAAATTCGACGAACTCTATCGCAACGACGGTTTGCAGCGCCTTAAAGACATGCAGCGCGGCACGCTCAATGCCAGCCAGACTGCCATCACCACACCGAAGTTCGCTCAGTGCTGGACACTCGATCCCACCGGCAACTGGCGCGGCTTCAACGAAGCGGCCACCGGAGGAGCGTGGACCGCTACTCAATCCCGCACGGCCAACCCCGTCAACGAGATTACG
>JANXOO010000547.1 GCA_025353525.1 Schlesneria sp.
CTGGACGCAAAAAACGATTTTGTCCGCGACACGGCCCGGAGGCTGCTTCAGGAACGGAATACTGAATCCATCGGCAAATTGCTTCTCGACAGGCTGACGGGACCAGGTCACGAAAAATACCCGGTCGAATACCGTCGTCGCATATTTGTCACGCTCGGGTCATTAACAGTTCCCCAATCCGCGCGAACCAGAAATTTGTCTGCAGACGAGTCTGACATCGTCACACGGTGCTGGAGCCTTCGATTCATCGGCGATCACCCCGAGGACAATCCCGAGGGACTTCGTCAGTCAGGCGATCACCCTGCACTGAAGAACAGCCCGCGAGCACAGCTTCAAATTGTTGTTGCCGCCACGAAACGCTGGCGAGCCACCCGCACGCACGAACGGAGCGATGCGGGATTGCGCGAACTTTTCCGACGATACATCGACGCACTCAAAACGGTTGGGGACGACCCGGCGCTGCCGCAAATTGTATGGCAAAACCTGCATCCGCTGCTTGAATCGGATGCAGCGACGTTTGTCGATCTGCTGCAGGACCCGCAGTTAAAAAACAATTCCGGTTTGATGGCAATGATGCCGCGAATCATCGACCGACTTGTCGCGCGAAAGAACTCCGATCCGGTTCCGGTTGTCCGAATGGTCGAATTGCTGACCCACGATCGGCCCGATATCGCGGCACTCGGGCTCGGGCAACTTGCTGCCAGAGTCCAGAATCGGGAACTTTCCGCTGAACTCGTCGCGGCTTTCAGGCAGACGATGGAGCCGATGTTGCGCAAAATCATCGGCGGTGCCGCTGATTCACCGCTTTATTTGCCAGCGGCATTTCTGGCGACGAGTTGGGGTGACTCGTACCCCATCGATTCTGTTCGATCGATTTTGAAATCCGAACGCAGTCCTGCTGTTCATCGGCTGGCGGCACTCGGAGCGTTAATTGCCGGTGGGGATTCTGGCGTGATCGACGTCGTGGCGGCATCGTTCGATTCGGATTTGACGCAACCGGCCTTGAAATCACAGTTCCTTGCTTCACTGAGCAAGCTGGATGACCCGAAACTGGCCAGATTCATCTTGGCCCGCTATCGAAAACTCGACCCCGAATTGCAACCGCGAGCCATCGAATTGCTGACCCAACGCGCCCACTGGGCCCGACAATTATTGGTGGCAATCGGCGACAAACAGATCGACTCGGCTGCGATCAATGTCAATCAAGCCCGTCGCCTGCGCGATCTCAAAAATCCGGAATTGAATGAGTTGCTGGCCCGAAACTGGGGGCAGGTTCGTGATGGTCGCGACCCCGATCGCGAGAAATACGTGACCGGGATGCGGCAGATGATCCGCCAGACACCGGGCGATCCGTTCGCCGGAGAAAAGGCCTTCAAAAAGGTCTGTGCACAGTGTCATAAAATCTACGGCGAAGGTGCCGACGTGGGGCCGGACATCACGCGGAACGGGCGGAATGATTACAGCCAGCTCTTGTCCAACGTGTTCGACCCCAGCCTTGTGATCGGTTCAGGATATCGCTCGTACACCGTTGTCACAACGCGAGGGCGCGTGCTGAACGGCCTGTTGGCCGAGGACAGTCCGCAACGAATCGTACTCAAGGTTCAGGGCGGAAAACAGGAAATCATCGCCCGTGACGAGATCGACGAATTCAACGTCAGCGAGATTTCGCTGATGCCGGAACAGTTGGAAAAGCAGCTCACCCAACAGGAGATCGCGGATCTGATGGCATTTCTTTCGCTCGACAAACACCCGTCGGACACGACCGCTCGGAAGCTGGCCGGGGCCGAGTGAAGGCGTGGTTGGCGGCGGGTGACCTCTTATGATTGTTGAGTTCAGATTATGATTGTTGAGTTCAGATTCGTGCCACGACATCGTCTGTTTTGAACCGGACTTTGGGAAGTGTGGCATACTTGTCATCGGTTGATCGGTATCCCGCTGCAGCAACGACGCATGAACTGAAGCCGAGTGAGGTCAGGCCAAGAATTTCGTCGTATTTGGGCGGTTCGAAGCCTTCGATCGGACAAGTGTCGATGCCGAGCATCGCGGCAGCCGTCATGAAGACCCCCAGTGCAATGTAAACTTGCCGCGCAGCCCATTCGTTGATGTCGAATGGCGGTTTTTCGAATGTACCAACCATCATCTTGCGGAATCCGGCCAGTGATTCAACAGTGCTTCCCCGGACTTCCGCCGTTCGTGACACGTACCGGTCGATATCCGAAACGCTCAGGTTTTTTCGAATTGCCAGGACGACCACATGCGAGGCATCAACAACCTGTGACTGATGCCAGGTCGCCGGCTTCAGTCGCTCTTTCACCGAATGATCGGTGACGACAAAGAACTTCCAGGGCTGAAGTCCGAACGATGAAGGAGACAGAACGAGTGCCGTTTCGAGTGACTGCCAGTCCGAGTCGGTAATTTTCTGCGTCGAATCAAAAACTTTCGTGGCATAACGCCAGTTCAACTGACGTTCAAGTACTTCATTGGAAACCGGCTTCATTTGAGTTGTCTCGCAAACAGAAAATGGAATTCGACACGATCCCCCGGTAAACCAGCCAACAGTTAACGGGATCTTAGGCATCACCGCCCAGACATCAAGTGAGAATTCATGGCTCAGTCGCATTCGTTTGCGAAGGCCATCAATCTGATGCGTTTTACTGCTCGCGGTCCAGATTGAGGCTTCGTTTGGGAGTCCGCTTCCGCGTTCGATGCGGAACCACCGTCACTGAGTCTATTTCCATGTGTGGCTGGATTTCTCAATGGCCTCAAACCAGACCGCGCGAAGTATAAGGTTCGATTTGTGTTGCGTGGGTTTGAATGTCGCGGCGTTTCCCGTAATAATACGTCTATTCACCCTATTTTGCGGAGTCAATCAAACCTGATCATGGTAAAGCGAGCACCAGGCCGACCGATCGTCATGACGTTGTCCGAATCCCAGAAGCGTTTGCTGGACGCGATTGAAAAGCATATTGATCGCGAAGGAATGTCTCCGACGATGCGCGAACTGGCCAATACGCTCGATCAGGGTGTCGCCAGTATTTTCAAACTGATTCAACGAATGGAACGAAACGGGTATGTCAGTCGACAGGCGGGAAAATCGCGCAGTCTGACAGTGTTGCGGTCAGCGAATGAAGCAGCACTTGTTGGAATGGTTTCAATCCCCTTGCTGGGAACCGTCGCGGCAGGAGCCCCCATGTTCGCCACTGAAAACCGACTTGGTGAGTTGCTGGTTGACGCGACAACTGTTCGAACGGGCCGACACTTTGCACTCACCGTTTCTGGCCAAAGCATGATCAATGCGGGGATCAATTCGGGAGATCTGCTGATCGTCCGCCAGCAACCGCTTGCTGATCACCGCGATATCGTCGTCGCTCTGCTAAACGACGAAGCAACCGTCAAACGCTTGCACTATCGAAAAGGCGAGATTGCATTGCACCCTGAAAACGCACAATTCAAACCGATTCTGGTGGGCCCCGACGACGACTTCCGTATCGTCGGAAAAGTTATTGCCGTCAGACGCACTGTGACCCAAAAATAATGGCCGATTGCCTGTTCGTGATCCGCAATCGGGTCAATCGTTACATCGCTGAAAACGCGTTATTTATACCGATATTTCACAATTCACCGAGATTGCCTTGAGTTTTTGTTAGAATTTTGTTGCAATCTCGTACGTTGAGCATCGCGAATCAACGGCCTTTACAGACAGGGCAGTTCCGGAGGGATAGGGGATTTGATGTGGCTCAATCGCTGCAATGTCTCGCGTGAATGACGGCAGTTCGGGATGGGACCTTAAGTCGAATGACTGTCGAAACCTTGTTTTTTACGAAGGGGAAATGATGACCAGGAATGTATTGACGTTGATGGCATTGGTTGGACTCGTGGCCGGATCCACAGTGGAAGCCCAGGACTATGGCCGAGTGGTCATCAAGCCACGAAATGCCCGGATTGGCGCAATTCTTCACGTTCGCAATCCTTCAACCAAACCAGCTCCTGAATGGGTCCAGGATCCAGTGAGTCAACGGCTGGGGCTTTGGTCACCAACTCACAACAAGTTCATCGTTGTTTTCGTTCCGACGGGTCCGACCGATCCCGCATCGACAGAAGCAGTCGATTACGGCAGTGCAAAAATACGAGCGAAAAATCCGCGAATGGGAAGCGTTCCGAAGCCTCGCACGCCATCTACAAAACCTGCTCCTGAATGGGTCAAAGATCAGAGCAGCGAAAACCTCGGACTTTGGTCACCATCTTCCAGCAGGTTTCTGGTCGTATTCACACCCTCCTCGCCTGCAATGCCGATGACGGCTCCTCCTGTGCCAGTCAACTCGGCGGCGACCACCGCGTTGCCGGTGCCTGAATCGTCTGAAGTGGCGTCAAAGTGAATCAACCTGTCTGTTCCAGAGGTTCGGTTCACCGAGCCTCCGGAAGACAGATTTCGCAACCCGCGGATTCGACACTTCGGTAAAATCGTCGCTACTGGTGGGGTAAAATCGTCGCTACTGGTGGCTGTCGGGCGAACCGGTTTTTACCACCAGACACAGATGCCAGACGCTGGCAACGTGACAGGTCACTTTGTTACCCTGGATTTCTCATTTTCGGATTTCTCATTTTCCTGTCGGCGAATTTCAGCTTCGCGCAGTGTTGCCCCGCCGATTTTTTGAGTCGGCCCTATTCCCTTGAATGGAAAGACTTCCGGCAAGACCCGGACATCGGTCGTCACCTTCAAAGGAAAGGTGCTGCCGATATCGTAGGTCAGTTCAACGAAGAAGGCAGTGAAACCGTCTTTCGGATTTTCAATCTGGCCGATGTAGACGCCCGGCTCAAGTTCTTTGATGGCGACACTCTTGTAAATCGGCCCCACTTCTTCAAGCCGAAAATCCCGTGCTTTGGGATTGTGTCCGTACCACAGCTTTACTTCTTTTGGCGGAACCGGGGCATCGACCCGAATGGCACCATTGTCCAGAAATTTCCAGGAATACTTTGGACGCTTCAGATTGCGCAGGATCGAGTCATAAAACACTGCCAGAGTCTCGCGAGCATCGCTGTCTCGCAGGCTGTGATCGGTATTCGGAACATAACGCAGGATTTTGTCGTCGGGAAGATCGTGGTAGTAGAGTCGAGATGAATCGGGCGTGAAGAACTGGTCCCCTGCGGCATTCATCACAAATTTCGGCATCGTGTACCGGTCGCGATAGGCATACGGGTCTTCAATCTCCAGCAACGCAATATAGGCCGGATCATTCTCTTTCAGAACAATACCGCTTCGAACGTAATCTCCCACAGACGGGGCCCAGAAGCCATAAGCTTCAAGGTGATTTCGCATACTCTTCCGGACGTTCAGGACATCGATCACGATGGGTGAAATCCCCACGACGCGTTTGTCGACGGCCGCTGTACACCACGTCGTCCAGCCTCGCTCTCACCCACCACGAGGTAGCCGTCACCCTCCAGGATCTCCTTCAGGTCCAGTCGGATGATCG
>JANXOO010000625.1 GCA_025353525.1 Schlesneria sp.
GACGTGGAGTGACGGGCAGACAGGTCGTCAGCGTAAATACTACAAATTGACAGCGGCAGGCAAGAAGCGATTGGCCTCCAGCGTGCAGCAATGGCGAGCGTTGGCGCAGGCGTTTGTTGGTTTGGGAATTCTGAACGACCCGAACGGTCAAACCAGTCTTGGGGGGGTCACACCATGAGCCAGGTCCCTGTACCGCGCAAACGCAAGTACACGCCATTGACGGAATGGCTGATTGATCGATGGAATCGATCGCCTGATCGAGGCGAATCCGCAATCGCGGCCAGCAACCTGCCTGACCCGGTCAGACAGTCGGTGCAGCAATTCATCGATCAGTCGCGGTGGCGGCGAAAGCCAACAGTCGCCCTCGTCAGGGAAATGGTGAAACTCTTTGACGAACAATTGGGGCGAGGAACTCCTGCAGAAACGATCACCACGCATTGGAACGAGGCCATTCCGCTCCCCGCGTTTCGGCAGTTACAGGAACCCTCGTTGGTCGTGATTCACTCCCTGCCGATTGACATCAGGGAGTTGATCGGCGGCGTCGTTTCCAGGACTCGCCTCTGGCGTAGCGAACGGATCGAAGTGGCCCGCGAGCTGATCGTTCATTTCCAGGACGGGTTGGACTGGGGAGTCACTCCGGGGGACCTTGTTCAGAGTTTCGGAGACGTCTCGACGACAGCGCAGCTCATCCGCCGCGCGAAACGTCGCAACCGTCCTCTGGCATGGAGAATGGCCCGCCGAACGTTTCAGGCTGTTGGCACGACCGCGGCGATTCTGATTGTCTGCTGGTTATGGTTGCTGATCCGTTTTCAATTTGCGAAGCCAAATGTCTCCTTCGACCACATCGGTGAACTTGATGCGCGATCGAAGGCTGTTGCCGAATCCGAACGTGCCTGGCCACTCTACGCGGAAGCGTTCACGAAGATGAAGTGGAACGTGTTTTCCGCGACAAGTACGTTCATTCCCCCGCTCGACGCGAATGGAAACATCGAGCCCGAGTGGTCCACACTGTTTCAGCCTGTGGACGTGCAACGAATTGATGGCCGTGAGACGCAACGATGGCGGCTGCCGCCCGAAGGTGTTGGAGCACCAGTCGGCATGCAGGACGTTCATCGCGAATACCAAATGAACGTCGGCGAGTTTTCCAAAGGACTCGACGAACTGGGTCGCGGGCCCCGTTGGCCCGTGATGATCCAACTCGCCGAAATGAACCGCGAGTCGGTCGACCTCATCTTGCAAGCTGCCCGTAAACCAAAGTTCGGTTTTATTTTCCGCGACTACGATCACTCACCGTGGCTGGATAAAATCTTCGGCGGGAAAAGTGAAACTCTCGATCAATCAACCCGATCAAGCATTGATCGTGTGCTGCTTCCGCATATTCAGTATATCCGCTCGTTCGAGCATCTCTTGCGAATCGAAGCCGAACGAGCGAAGTTGTCAGGCCAGCATGATCGCGTCGTCGAAATCCTGATCGCCCAGTTGCGAATTGCGGACCAGATTTCTCATGAGTATCAATTCACAATCACAAAGCCCTATGCACTTTCCTTTGCCGCAGGGAGTTGGAACGCCATTCGACAAATCCTCGACGACCAGCCCGACTTCTTCACTGACGCGGAGATGATCACTCTCGCACATGGAATCGCAGCCAATCAAAGGGAGATGGATTTAGACTTGCGCCCTGACACGAGACTCTTCGTCCGAGACATTCTTCAGCGACTCTATTCCGACGACGGACGTCAAAATGGACATTTAACAGCGGACGGATGGAGACTGTTACAACAAATTCCCGATCACGCGAATGCGGCCATCCCGCACGTGCAAACAGAATATCAACTCCAGCTTCAAGGATCTCTGATGTCAAGCGTTGTGGCGTCGCGTAGAGAAATCAAACAGATCCTCGATCACTTCTGCGGATTGGAAGACGAAGAGACGAGTCGTCCACTTTGGGAAACTGAATTGGATGGGTCATCGCCGGCGATCGAATTCTTGCAGAAGACAATGTCGACACCGACCGATCGAATTCGATTTTATCCCCTGAAGTATTTTGAACCGAATATGAAGTCTCCTGGCGGCGATCCCAAATCTCTGTTGGTCGTGGTCGAATGCGCCAGGATGCAGTGTGATTCGACGTTGGTGGCCCTGTCTCTCACGCTCTATCACCGTCGACACGGTTCCTGGCCCACCCGCCTGGAACAACTCTGCCCTGAGTTGTTACCAGCCGTTCCCGTCGACCGGTTCGATGGGAAGCCGATGAAATACGTGCTGACTGGCGACAAGCCCATCGTGTATTCCGTCGGACGGAATCGAATTGATGAAGGTGGTGCCTCAAGCCCGGAGACCGGACTCGGATGGGAATGCCGCGACGGTGATTGGCGACTCTGGCCGCTCCGCCAAGGCGACAGATAGAGGTGCTTCGCTGGCTGTGCAGTTTGTACTGCCCCGAAAAAAATCGCCCCGGCGCGCCGGGGTCGATCCCTCGACAGGATACCCGAATCGCAACCATGTTTACTCGTGATTCACGGAAATCCATTCACATGCAGCGGTTCTGCCATCGGGATAACTGTTTTTTGGCAGTACCTCATCCGCTCGAATCCGGGTTGCTCTGTTAACACTTGTTTCGCGTCCGGCATCTCCGCTCGCGGCCCTTCTTCTCTGCGTCGCTTTGCGACCTCGGCGGTTAAATGTCTGTTCAGAAAGAATTAACCGCAGAGTGTGCAGAGAAATTTCGAAAGGAACCAGCGAGATGTTGGCAACGGTCATCAATGCAGTCATGATCTCGCCGTCTACACTGGAACCAGGATTTCTTGACTCAGTAAAAATCAAAGTTGAGGGAAACGTAAAATCCAAGTTGAGGGAAACGGGGACACTTCATATCGCCACTTAATCAGTTTGTCGCAGCCTCGACACGACAAGACGTTTAGTGAATTGCAATTGGATGACGACCTCGCCAAACGGGATGCCAGCGTGCAAGTGCGGCCTGCAAGTCATCGATCTGAATACAGGCGACATCGCCCATTGGCTGAAGATCGAACATCACGTCACCGAGATCTGCGACGTGTTCGCGATTCCGGGGGCCGTGCGCCCGATGGCCCTGGGTCTGAAAAATGACGAGATCGAGCGACTGTTGATTCTGGAATAGTCCAATTCTTTAGTGATCCATTTTCACCTCGGTCTCAGGGCTGATTTTGTGTTCGCAAAACCTCTTTCGATCTGATTTGAAGGTTGCGGTGTTTTGCCGAACTCATTTGCCACGGTAAATTTCGACATTGTTCGATCCGTTGTTCGAACCGTTGTTCGAACCGGTTGCCAGAATCGAAGCGACCGGTCACACTTTCCCGTTGTTCATCCGGCAGATTTATACCACGCGCGGTCTGGTTTGAGGCCATTGAGAAATCCAGCGTCGGCTGGAAACTCCCACAGTGAGGGTGGTTCCGCTTCGAACGCGGAAGCAGACTCACAAACGAAGCTTTAATCTGGACTGCGAGCAGTATCAATCACATCATCATTCGTTGTGGAAGGGGATCCGAAATGTTCGAGCGAGAAATTACGGTCAATGAATTCCTGGCAGGCCTTTTTGAACGGACTGCCGCTGATATCGCGGAAGAAACCCTGTTTCAGAATTCTGTCGGCCATGGACATTCGCCCGTCTGGATTTTGGGGCACCTGGCAATCGTTGGCGAGTTTGGACAGCGACTGCTGGGCGGTTCGGTCACTCATCCCGACTGGTTGCGACTGTTCGGCCCAGGCTCGACGGACAGTATTGCTCCGAGTCCCGAATTGACCAAAGCGTCGTTGACGGCCGCGACGATCGAGAATTATCGACAGCTCAGAAGCCTTGCATCAACCGCGAACCCGGATGCAATGCTGCAGCCCCACAGCCTTTCGCTGCTCCAGGGAACTCAGATCAAAACCGTCGGGGACTGTATGACGCATCTGCTGACGAGCCACTTCAATTTCCATCTGGCGCAACTGTCAAGTTGCCGTCGTGCTGCCGGGCACTCATACATGTTCTAAGTGACGCCCACGTCATCGCAGTACGTTGATTCCGGGATTCAATGCGAAGAGGCAGGCTTGAAAGCCTGCCTCTCGTTGTGGCCGTCTGAAATACGGCCGCGTCTTTATTCGCTCGTGTGAACGTGGTTCCGGGGATCAGCGAATTCGGTAGCCGATTCGCTTGATGTGATTGCTGGCCGCCGAATTCGTCGGGAGTGATCCCTTGCGTGACGGAACGACGGCGTTTGGAGCGGGAGTCGTGTTGAGTTGCGGGGGAAGCGCCCTTGGCTCTTTTCCGTTATACGTATTCGTTGACTCTTCAGTCTCCGGATCGGGAGCGTATTCTTCGGCCGGTTTCGGATTGGCTTCTGCAGGAGCCATCCTGGGGTTGATCGGCTGTACGCTGTTCCCCTGAGGGGCGAGCGGGGTGGGAGTCGGCTGTGTGGGGGTGGCCTGCATCGTCATGTCGGTCGAACAAACGTCGGACACTTCGTAAATGTCGTAAGCTTTCGGACGGAATCCCATGCGGCGCGATGTCGTCCGGTATCCTCCGAATTGCCCGCCGTTTTGGCAATTGCCTGCATTCTGGCCCGGGTAGCCGAGGTTGCAGCCCCGGAAGCCGGACGCTTCGACCGCAGCAGGAGTGCTGTGCCACTGCGCTGGAATCGGTCGCGGAGGCAGTCGATTGGGCTGGGGCTGCCAGAACGGGACGTGCTGATAGGTGTATCCCAGTTGCGTCGTATCGGTCGGCTGGTAAACCATCGGTGCTTGCGACTGGCTATAGTCGGCTCCGGCACCGTACCAGTTGGCCGGATAGTACTGGTTGTATTCCACTCCACGACGCAATAACGGGTATTTTGAAGGAGGCGAATACCCGTAGTCGGGCGAACGATTGCAGCAGTGCTCGCAGAACTTGCTGCCAATGCAGCCGCGGCAATTGGGGCATTGTCCCGATTGGCACGCTCCGCCTCCGTAGTAACCTCCTGCCTGGCAATTTCCATTCTGGCAATTGCCGAAGCCGCCACCCGTCGGACATCCGCCTTGTGAGCAGGGAGCACCCGACCGGTCTGTGGCGCAACCGGCAGTTTGCTGAACGCCAGTCCGGCTTCGGCCGTCGGTGATTCGCACGATTCCAACAGACTCCTGAGTCTGTTGCGCGGAACCGCTTTCCGCCCACCCCATTGTCATGAGGATCGCTGCCGCCATCAGTCCGTTCGATTTTGTGAAACTCATTGCAGTTCCCTTAAACATCGCCGATCGGAGTCATTCCACGGCGGAATTCGTGCTGGAATGCCGCCGGAGCGGCCGCTGACAGTTTGACCGACCTACGACATCAGTACGCAGGGTGCGAGACGGGTGTCAGTCGACTTGATGGGATACCATGCCCGTAGTTGTAGGTGTGACCGACAACCGGCGCGAGAGGGACGGCCATTGGAATCCCGTATCCCTGTGCGCCCCATGCCTGTCCGTCGCGAGCATCGGTGTGGTAAGGATTCACAGGATAGACACGAGAATAATGTCCGGTCCAGGGGATCCCTTTGCCGCCGCCGCCGGTCGGGATGAAATAACCAAATTTGCACCGGAAGTAGTCAATCATCGCCTGCTGTTGCGCC
>JANXOO010000632.1 GCA_025353525.1 Schlesneria sp.
AAAAGTTCGCCTCTGGCACGGATGGCTCGACGGGCAGGATGCCAATCGAGCTCAGAAGGGATTGAATGGACTCAGGGAAATCGACGATCCCCATGCGGCACCCGCGATCATCAAGTTTCTTGCTCCGGATGCGCGCGTCCAGGTTCGCGAGTTGGGGGTTTCGATCCTGATCCGGATTTCAGGTCAAAAGGCAATTGCAGGCCTGGTCAAAATCTCGTTGTTCGACGAAGCCCCTGACGTGCGGGTTGCTGCTCTGGACGGGATCGGACGCGATCACTACGAACGAGCTCAAAGCTCGTTTTTGAAGGCACTCAAAAACGACGCGAATGCTGTCGTTTGCAGGGCGGCGATCGCGTTGGGGCAAATCGGTGACCAGCGAGCGGTCAGTCCACTGATTGATGCGCTGGTCACGACGCACTATTACCAGGTCGCGATGGATGTTCCGAGTAACCAGACCTACAGTTTTAACACGGACGGCAGCACCACCCCTAACAGTCCGTCACTGCCATCCGGCCTGATGGACGCGGTTCGTACCGGCCAGTTGCTTCCACCTGTCTTCGCTCCCACGGAAGCTCCGCTCAAAAAAATGGTCACTGTTCGAGTCGAGCATTATAACTCGGACGTACTCGCCGCGTTAGGAAAGCTGACGCAACAGAATTTCGGGTACGACAAACGAACATGGAGTCTTTGGTGGGCTGCCGAGAAGAACACCGGTGGCAAATTCAACAAGCCGACGAAGTAGTCGATCGTCAGTCAAAACAAGGAACCCGTTGATGATCCGTTTTCCATTCCGGAACGTCCGTCGGGACGCTTTCCGTCGGCACAAACGGCGTTTCGATATTGCTTTGATCGTTATCACGGCAACCTCATTGTGGCTGGCACCGGGCCATGAATCGTGCTCGATTGCCGACGATAAGTGGCCCACTACAGGACTTGTAGAACGGCAGCCATTGACAGGCGCGACCGAACGGCTGGTGCAGTCACTCGAATTCGTTGGTTCACCTCTGGACACCGTCACGCAAAGGAAACTGAACGAAGCCCTGGCGTTGACCGACGACGCTGACAGCACAGAAGCCGTTCAAAAACTGCTCGATGCCCTGTGTCTCGTAGCGGTCAATATTAATGCCGAAAGCCGCGTCTCCGTCATCGAAGGGCCGGTCCGAAAAGAACTGGTGCAGCAAGGATGGCGGACATTTCTGGTGAAAGTCATCAACGAAGCCGGAGTCACGGCGACGCTGGTCCCCGAGAGCGCCAATTTGCTGCCTGTGTATGAACGTGGAACGAAGAACGGACGCGAACGTCCCATGACCGACGAGACACTCGTCAGGCAAGCAGATCTCCCGAACCGATTTCTCGATGCTCAAATGTTCGACAAGCAGCCGCAAAAGCCGGGTTTGTCAGGATTGAAACTGGAATACCGGATTATCCAGCTTTTCAGCCGCGACCAGGGACAACGTGAAGCTCAGGTCGGATTTCACGTCGGACAGGGAACTCAGGATCTGGGATTCCGCAATTCGGTTCCGATACTTTTTCAATGTGCTCCGGCGGTCGAGGTGAAACTGGGGATCACAGATTTCGACGGATCGCCTGCATTCGCGGCCCTGACGATTCGCGATTCGCTCGGTCGAGTCTATCCAAACCCGGCCCGACGATTGGCTCCGGATTTCTTCTTTCACGAACAGATCTATCGAAACGATGGAGAGTCTGTTTTGCTGCCGCCGGGAAAGTATTCGGTCAACGTTCAGCGCGGCCCCGAATACCACGTCGATACCCGTTCGTTCGATGTCGTGGCTGACGGAACTGAACAACGGCTGAATATCAAATTAAGGCGATGGATTCACGCGGCGAAACGTGGCTGGTTTTCCGGTGACCATCACGTGCACGCGGCGGGTTGCGCCCACTATGACAGTCCGACGGAAGGAGTGACACCGGGCGACATGATGCGACATATTCTGGGCGAAGATCTGAATGTCGGCTGTGTCCTGTCATGGGGGCCATGCTGGTACACTCAGAAACGGTATTTCGAGGGAAAAACGTCGGCGTTGTCGCGGCCCGATTACCTGATGAGATACGATGTCGAAGTTTCCGGATTTCCGTCGTCACATGCCGGGCATCTGTGCCTGCTGAGGTTGATCGAAGATGATTATCCGAGTACCCGGTTGCTCGAAGAATGGCCCAGTTGGACGCAGCCGGTGCTTGAATGGGGACAAAAACAGGGCGGCGTTGTCGGCTACAGCCACAGCGGCTGGGGACTTGGCTTGCCCGATTTCATGCCCGACGGATCGCGCAAATTCCCGTCGAAGGGCGTGCAGGGCAAAGCGGCCGACAAACTACCAGACCTCGCGATGCCTCGTTTCGATGGCATCGGAGCCAACGAGTTCATCGTGACGACCACACACGGTGCGTGCGATTTTATCTCGGCCGTCGATACACCCCCGATCTGGGAACTGAATATCTGGTATCACACTCTCAATTGTGGAATGAGAACCCGGATCAGTGGCGAGACCGATTTCCCTTGCATCTACGGGGACAAAGTGG
>JANXOO010000727.1 GCA_025353525.1 Schlesneria sp.
CCGGCGGGACATTTGGTTTTTGAGAATCGCTGAAGAAACTCACAGTTTGTGAATTCACAAGAAATGCGTTGTTTCAGTTGGGCGTGTGAGCGCAACACCGCACAACCCCGGAAACTAAAATCAGCGCCAACTCCCTGAAAAAAAAGTTTGCAGCGAAAAACGCTTGTTTTGTCGCGGTTCTGAACAAGTTGACGTTCAGCCTGCGGAACCGAAGGTTGCTGGTTCGAGCCCAGCGGGGTGTATCTGAAAAAAGGAGACAGGCTCCGGCCACGGTGTCTGTCTCTTTTTTCTCGTCATATTGAGATTGGGTATTTCGACAAATGGGACTGGCTCCGTCTTCGGTGCCTGTCCCATTTGTCGTCTTCGACTTCAACCCACATCCAACCGTGGTCTCCCGCGCGGCCTCAACGACGATTCAAGCCCAAGCTTCTCCGCAGTCTCGATCTGCCAATCCGCGTCGCCAAACGGGGTCCCCCGTTCAACACTCGCTCGAAGTGTCGCCAACTCAGCTTCCGTCTCTACGCCGTTGACGATTCGAGTCCAATGTACCGGCCTGGCAACCGGCCCATCGGCCAGCAACCCCTCTGGGCCGCAACGTTTGGCAGGATTCAAGCTCGACCATTCCTAATCCTGACTTCGCTGTACGAGGTTCGCCCGCAAGGGATTGCGTTCGACGTAACGCAACACAGTCAAATAATGTTCGTCATCCTGAATCGGGAACGCCTTAAACCGCCCCTGCCAGACATGTCCGCTTCCCTTGTAATGTCGATGATACCTCCGCACATGAGCGGTCAACAGCCACTGCATCCAGCGACTCAGATCACCATATCATCGTGAGGCCAGAGGATTAGGTGGAAATGGTTTGTCATCAAACAAAAGCCCAAAAGCCGGAGGGGCACTTTGTCGTGAGCTTCGCGCATCAACCTTGCAAATGCACCGAAATCGTCATCTTTGTGAAAAACATCGGCACGCCCATTCCCTCGGTTAAGGACATGGTAAACATATCCGCCTTGCGACGCTCTAGCTGTTCTTGGCATCGCGGCAGACTATTGGAAACCAAATTGAAAATAAAGTAGAATGTTCCCTTTAATTTCTCCCAAAGATAGAAGAATGACC
This sequence comes from Schlesneria sp., assembly GCA_025353525.1. Classification (GTDB taxonomy): domain Bacteria; phylum Planctomycetota; class Planctomycetia; order Planctomycetales; family Planctomycetaceae; genus Schlesneria. The sequence continues at coordinate 1,117 of JANXOO010000727.1, forward strand.
GCCGTTCATCGTTCCCGTCCTGGTGGCGAATTGACAAAAATCGATGTAGAGTCGTGCGTTTCCAACACGAAACACCCGTTTGACAAGGTGACTCCGCGATCCATGTTTGAACAAGCTTTCAAGAATATCGACGACGCGCTCCGCAACGAGGCGGGGTGTACGACCGAACTGGACTATACTGAGCAGACTTCCTGGCTGTTGTTCCTCAAGTACCTGGATGGGCTGGAACAGGACAAGGCGACTGAAGCACAGTTGGAAGGGAAGAAACACTCGTTCATTCTCGACGCCCCTTATCGGTGGGAACGCTGGGCCGCGCCGAAGGGGCCGGATGGGGCCGGATGGATTCAAACAGACGGCGAGCGGGCCGGGCCCAGCGCCTTCAGTTCCCGATTCCATGGCGTGCGGTAAGGGCGTACCAACATTCGTTCGGCGTCTTTGTCGCCGACCACGGTTTTTGTCGTTTCGTCCCAATGCAACGATCGACCCAGTCGAAGCGACGGATTCGCCAAGTGGCAGGCGACGGACGTTCGCTGTGCGCTGGCGAGGTCCGAAACAGGTGTCTCGCGGGATTTGACGCCGTCGAGAAAATTCTGTGCATGAGCCAGGTATTGCATCGCCGCGTCGCCCGTCACGTCCTCGACAGATTCCGTTCGGCCGGGTGGCTCGC
>JANXOO010000193.1 GCA_025353525.1 Schlesneria sp.
CAGGCATTTTGTCAGAGCCCAGGTCCAGAGTTCGAATGACGACCGGTTGATGCGGGAACGCCTTCAGAACCTGACAATACGCCTGGTAATGATCTTCCTCGGTTGGTTCGCGGTTCGATTCGAGATAAAGGAATTCCGTCCGATACAACCCGATTCCGGCGGCCCCCTTCTCTTTGCAAGGGCCCGCTTCCGCAGGAAACTCGATGTTCCCGAGCAGATCGATCGCGACGCCGTCCTGTGTCTCGCACGGCAACGTACTGAGTGAGATCAGGCGGCGTTCGTGACTGCGAAATCGCTCTTCAGAATCGCGATATCGGGCGAGTGTTTCCTCGTCGGGATCGATGATCACGACACCGTGACTACCGTCGATAATAATTGTTTCCGAACCGGAAACGTCGGCCAAAAACTTGCCGATTCCAACGACGGCAGGGATCTCCATCGCTCCGGCAAGGATCGCCGTGTGACTGGTGTGTCCGCCGACCTCGGTCGCGAATCCAAGCACAAATTTTCGGTCCAGGTTTGCCGTTTCACTGGGCGTGAGGTTGCTCGCCAGGACAAGTACCGGTTCCGTCAAATTGCCGAGTTCCTCGCGTCGTTCGCCGAGCAAATGACGCAAAATTCGCTTTTCCAGATCGAAAATATCGGTCGACCGTTCTGCGAGGTAGTGCCCACCCAGGTTTTGCAATTGCCTTGCATACTGACCCAGCACCTGACTGACGGCATATTCCGGCGATTGCTTCTGTCGGATCTTCGTCTCGATCTTTTCGGTGAGCTGCGGATCGCGCACGAGCATGATATGCGCCGAAAAAATCGCGGCGTACTGTTCGCCAAGGTTCTTTCGGGCGAGGGCTTCGTTCTGCGCGATCTCGCCGCAGACGGCGTTCAGGACAGTCCGGAATCTCGTCAGTTCAAATTCGACGGCTTCGAATGTGACGTAACGGTGCGGAATTCTGAAGTTTTCGGCACCAAGCACCATCGCCGGACCAATCGCCACACCTGGCGAAACTGCGATGCCGCGTTTAATGTGCATATTGCTCAACAGTCAATTCTGTACGTCGCCTGGTTATTTTGCACTCGGTTATTTTGCACTAGGTTATTTTGCACTCGGTTATTTCGCACTCAGGCAGGTTGCGGGGGCATTTGAAATCCGCACGAAAACAGTTCGCTCAATTTATCTGCGACATTCGTCGGGTCAGGACCGGTCACTTCGAGTTCCAGATCGGTCCCTTGTTCTGCTGCCAGCGTCAGGAGTTCCAGCAGGCTTTTGGCATCCGCCCGTGTCGATCCACGACAGAACACAACTGTCCCGGAAAATTGTTGTGCTGCTTGCGCGATCAACTGGCAGGGGCGAAAATGGAGCCCCTGCTCGTTGATAACGGTCACAGTTCGACGATGGATGACTGCATCGGACATGATGAATCATTCATCACACAGGCGTTTGGATCGCTGTAAAAAAAGCACATTGCGACGAGTCATTGCAATGTGACAGAGACGACATGTCGGCTTAGAGTTCGTTGTTATCGGCTTCGGTCAACAATTCCCAAATATCATCACTCGTTTTCGATTGTCGCAAGAATTTGCAAAAATGGTCGTTGCGCAAATGTCGCGAAATATTTTCAAGACCGCGCAAATGGTCTCCTGGCCGATCGGGCGGCGAGATCAGCAAAAAGATGATGTAAACCGGTTCGCCATCCAGGCTGGCAAAATCGACTCCGTCCTTGGCCAGTGCGATCGCAGCGATCAACTTGTCCGTCGATCCGTGTTTCGTGTGTGGCACAGCGACACCGCGCCCGATCCCGGTCGAACCGAGTTCTTCGCGCTTCAAAATCGCGGCCACGATATTTTCTTCGTCTTCTGCCTTGATACTTCCTGCCTTCTGCAGGCTCCTGACCATTGCTCGAATTGCCGTTTCCTTCGTTCCCGCTGGCAGGTCCGGAACGATCGCGCCTTGAACAACGAAGTCACACAACTTCATGGAAAATCCCCTTTTGGCTTCTGACCAACTGATGCATTGTGTTTACGGATTGACCTCTGGCCGGCGCTGCTCGGCAGCTTCCGCGATCTCGTTGAGCGCCGGATCGCGTCGGTGGTCCTGAATTTTTTCTTTGTACTTTCGAACCTGGTGTTCCATTTTATGCAGCGCCGCATCGAATACGGCGGTGACGTTATCCCCTGATTCGCTTGCAACCAGATCGTGACGGTGTTCGGCGTCTACGAGAATTTCAACTTCAATTCGATCATTTGAAAAATCGACCGTGACATTGATCGCCGTGACGCGATCGAAATACGTCAAAAGCTTTTCGGCTTTGCGGGTAATATGTTCGTGAGCACCCGGACTAAGGGTACCGTGTCTGCTAGTGATGGCGACTTGCACCGAAACCTGCTCTTTCTTTGGAACCTTAACACCGACCCGACATCGAATTCGGTTACGATCTTACCGCAATCGAATGTCGACATTATCCGCGATTTGCCAGAACGGCAATCCCGTCGTACGGGAGTGTAGCACTCCGAATGGGGAAGGAAAACCACTCGACCCGCACGAATTTGTCGGCAGGCACCAAAAAGTTTGCCGGTTGTTAGCAATTCTCACTGAAAATCGGGCATGCTGCCGCAACGTTCAGAAGCCTTGCGCGTGCGAGAGACTTCGGCCAGGGGAAGCGATGACTGGAACCAGCGCGTCATCGTGACGATGTCGAGGTGCCACAGCCGACGGCATGACACACACATTCGCATCGGTGCTCGCCCGAATACCGGTCGACGAATTTCGTGTTTTTGTCGACTCCGCGCCGACCACACGAGCGATCGGAAACGAGACATCGATACGTGTGTTGTCGTTGGTCGACCTGCCAATCGATCGATACAACCCGGATCCGGCTTTAGGTCCGCGTTCTTTCAATTCCAGGCCAAAGTACGGCATGCGGGAATTACTGTCGATCGCGGCACTTTTCCCGCCAATTGTGCAGCCGCACACCAGGCCAAACAGAATGGCCAGTGATCCGATATGAAGCGCATTACATCCCGAAGCGGCCTTCATGGAATGGCCCTTGAACTCAATTGAACAAAAACTGCGGAAGTGGATTTGCGTTTGGTATCAGGAACGGCTCGTCTCGAAAAGAGGAATTTCGATCAGATGATTCGACTATTCGACGACAGGTGGAAGCGGAACAATCCGCTCCGGCGCGTCCAGGTACGATTGCAAAATGACTGTCGCCGCCAGGCTGTCGAGTGCCTGTTTTCGTTTGGACGGTGATTCGCCGCGGCGCCAGACAAGCAATTCGGCTTCCGCCGAGGAATAACGCTCGTCAACATAAACAAGTGGCTTGCACGTTTTGTCCGCGACCCAGTTTCCGAATTCGCGAACCGCCGCTGCCGCAGTCCCTTCTTCACCGTTAGTCCGAATTGGCAGACCCAGCACAATTCCGGCCACCCGATAGTCTTCGATCAAGTCTCGCAGATGCTTCAAATTCGTTGACGGCTCGCGAACAACCCACGTTTCCACAGGAACGGCCACCGTTTGATCGGAGTTGGAGACCGCAACACCCATCCGTTTTGTCCCGAAATCCAGACCCAACAAGACGCCTGGTCGTGGGAGCGGTAATGAAGAAACCGATGGGTCTGTTGAATCAGCCATTTTACAAAACAACTCTCAGATCATGATCGCTCGCAGTAAACCCATTTGTAGCACGCCGTTCCGTCAATAACCACCTCACCACGACTGCATTTGCAATGAATGCCGACCGAAACTGACTTCCACGATGACTGGTGCGACGCAGGTCCGTGTCACATCGCCAAAGTAATGCCTGCGGATGCGTCAGGCGACCCGAATAACGCGATTTGAAACGCCTTGGACGCTTTCATCACATCGCACATTGTCCGTCAAATGCATTCAACCCAATCCGCATCCGCTCACTTTGTAAATACACCTCAATGTACCCACTTACCCCAAGTTGACATCGTCGCTACAACCGCT
>JANXOO010000764.1 GCA_025353525.1 Schlesneria sp.
GTCTCTGACTCCGTGGGGGAAACATCAAACTCGCCTTTGTCGTTTGACAGCACTTTGCTTGCGTTCGATGCCATTCCGGCGAATTCGGTTTCCACGTAACTCATTTCTCAGAATCAAACTCAAGGAATTGCACCGTTTGGACCGGCATTTTCCGCGATCGACGAAGTCCCTTCTTTGCCTAAGAGCAACGTGTTGTGTCCCCGTTGTCCGTTGTTTTCTTTCACGACGCAGTCAGGTCGAGACCTCAGGATCAGGGGAATATGATTCGACAAAATCGCAAACCCCGGCACGTCGATGCCAAAGCAGGCGGCTTGGACTCGCAACTGATCTTCGATTCGGATCTTGCGGTGATCGAAGTTCTTTCCCGACACGGGATCGTGACCTTACAGAAAATACTTGCGAACGACCCGATTCCTGACATGGACGGACGCAACTTCTTTTGGTGAAAATACTTAAACCCGAGCGAGTCGAGCCATGATTCGGTCCTCCCCATGCCAACAAATTCCACTCAAACCAATAGAACAGCCCCAATATACCGTGCAATTGACTTACAAAAAATGCTGTGCCCCTGTTGTCGCACACGTCCTCTTTCCTCCATAGACACCATCCTGGCGAGCCGGGATGGCCTCCCTTTTGACAAGGCAAGGTCGGCCACCACAAAGGGATAATTTCGGAGCTCAATACTCCGCACGGTCTTTCCCCTGTGAACGCTTCGATCAGAAGGTTACCCGTCTAAACGCATCGCTCGAGGCCAAGGTGACTGGGCAGGTGCCCGTCCCCGTTTCTCTTTTTTGACGAGCGGTATTCCCTTTCCTGTCGGTCGCCCAATATACTTCCCGTCGCACGAATTGGCGTATTATTTCAATCATCAGGGAAGGGTTTTTAGACATGGTTCGGAACAACTTGCTCGCCAGCATGGCGGTTGCGTTAACATTCGTTGCCATCGGCTGCATCGGCAAAACAGATTACAAACCGGTTGCAGAAGTGAAGAAGGCGGCACCGCTGCCCGATCACGAACATGGTGAAAAAGGGCCGCACGGTGGAGGAATCGTCGAATTGGGCGACGAAGAGTACCATGCCGAAATTGTCATTGACCATGACTCGCACGCCGTGGCCGTTTACGTTCTTGGGAAAGACGCCAAAACAGCCGAGCAGGTCGCTTCAACAGAAATCTCGGTCGCACCCGAAGGGAAAACCGCACTGACGCTGAAGGCAGCGCCGCAAAAGACGGACGGTAACGGCAAATCGTCAAAGTTTGAACTCGTCGATCACGATACCGTTCACGAACTGATGGAAGCGGGATTCCTGCACGGGGAATTGAGAATCACTATCAAAGAAAAGCCGTACATCGGTCACATTGATTATCATCTCGACGGTGGCTCCCATGACGACCACGATCATGACGAAAAGAAAGCCGACGATAAATCGCCTCACTGAACCCACGGCCCGATCAAATATGATGTCAGAACGCGGAGTCACACGGGGATCATCATGCTTTGAACTCAATTCGAAGCGGCAAGTGCCTATCGATTTCGATTGACGACAGCTTAAAAAATTACCGTAAGATCATTACCGCAAAATGACCTCGCGACCAGAGCGCATGACAGAAGAGCATGCATTCCGTCTTAGTCGCGGCAACAGGTAGCCTGAAGAATGCGATGTCGGAGAACACAGATCGCCGCGTTCGCGTGGCGCACAGGCGACCCCGCGTTTTGGTGACCATGCGCGCGGACTAGACGACCGGTTCGGCGGCCTTTGTTCTGCGGTCGAGCATTTCAACAAGTCCGCGAATTTCGACGAGTTCGGTTGCCCGTTCTTCCGCGATTGTGTCCGGAACATCGCGAATCTCGAGCATTCGGCTGCTTCGGACGTATCGCAGCCCGCGCAGCAGCAGTTCGCGCTGACGATCCGTGAGTTCCAACTGCAATAAATTACTCATAGGTCATTTCGTCCATTAGAAATTGATGGCTATTGCGACGATCCCGTGTTCAATCGAAAAAGGTAGGGTGGGGACAGGCACCAGGAAGACCTGATGCCTGTCCCCACCCCTTTTTTCCGCAGGTATCTTTTGGTACTGCCGGTCGCCTGAAATATGCTAGTCCCGAAATCCCGGCTTCACAAGTATTCGCACGCCGCTTGTTGAAGAAAAGTGCCGGTTGAAAAGGCTGGAGATCCGGCAGTCGCCATTACAGTCCGCCTATGTTCTTCGGCACTCGCTTCGGCAAAATCCGCCGACCAGCCGGTCGCATTGCTTCGGACCCACCACCGATGAGGTCTGCCGGACCATGTTTCGAGTCAAATGGTCCGGCGGACTTTGAGCTTTGGCTGAATTCTTCTGATCGTACCGAAAAGTCCTTCAGATGCGAACGATTTCAGGACGAATCATTGGATTGATACGACCGGTTCGGTCTTTCATCAATGTGCGACTGGTTTCGGGGGTTGTGAATGAGTGTTGTCGATCCTGCGTCCGCAAACGGCTCGTTGACGGATTCAGCAATCCTGATCGACGTATTGTTGCGTCTGTCGCAAACGGTCCGTTTGCGATTCAACGACTGGCTGTCGGACTTCGACCTGAATGACGGTCGATACCTGGTCCTGACGCTGTTGTCTGCCGCAAACGACTCTGGCTGCTCGCAGGCAGATTTGGCAGAACGGCTGGGGCAATCGGAATCGAACGTCAGTACGTTGATCGAACGAATGCAGCGCGATGGTCTGGTGCAACGCCTGCGCAGCGATGCCGATCGCAGAAAACGCGTTCTGTCGATCAGCCTCGAAGGCCAAACTCTGCTGAGCCAGGTTAATGATG
>JANXOO010000794.1 GCA_025353525.1 Schlesneria sp.
CTGAACCCGATCCGGACTGCGATGGCGGAAACACTGGAGTTGAGTGACTTCACCTCGGTCCAGCGCCGGATTCAGGCTGTGGAACACGCGGCTGCGGCTGGCGGCACTGTAGATGGCACGGCTGGACGACCCCGCCAATGGACTTCAGTGTTGCGGCCGGGTGGAATTTATTGCCTGCTTCGGCATGGCCACTGAGACTGGAATCATCGTGCTGGTCAATCTGCGGGAAGCAATTGAAAAGCGTGGTGGATTGGAAAACATTGCGTCCCTGGATGAACTTCGTCACGCAGTGATCGAAGGCGCGGTTCATCGCCTGCGACCAAAATTGTTCACCGAAGGAGTCGCCGTCATTTCAATCTTTCCCATGGTCTTCGCTCACGGAGGCGGCGGTGAATCCTGGCCCCCAGGGCGCTTCCCGTGCTTGAGGGGCTGCTCATCCCGGATGAAGTCATAGACTTGTTCTTGCCCGTTCGTTTCTACTGGGTTCGCCGCGCCCGCTGGCTGAATTTACATCAAAACTCGAACAAAGTAACGGTCGATGCCTCGTTTGAAACCGTCACTCGTGTGCGCCCTGTGGCGGGTTGAGTTTCCTCGACCGTATCGTGAGAAGCTCAATCATGCGGTTTCATGTCGGAAATATCTCTGTTATCGGCTGCACCAGTGTTGAAACAGTTTCGAAAACAACTGCGTTCCACGTTCCAGTTGATCGAGAGAGATCCATTCGTCGTCGATATGTGCCTGCTGAATACTCCCTGGACCCAGCACGAGAATCTGCCGCAGTTCTGTGAACATGACTCCATCCGTGCCGTAGCAAACGGTTCTGGAACGGAAACCGCCTGCAATCGCCACCGACTCGGAAATGAATTCACTGCTCGGGTCGCCGTAAAGTGGCTGCCCTGCACATTCACTGTGAAATTCCAGCCCGCATTTCTCTGCTGCAAGCCTGGCCCGTTCGACCAACAGGTTTCCGTCCTGACCGGGCATCGGCCTGAAATAGGCCGTGCAGATACTCCGGGGAGCAGTAATATTAACCGCACAATTCAGGTCATTTATCCCGAGATTCCAACTGATCCATGGCGGGTCGAACTCATTGTTCAACCATGTCGGATCCGTCAATGTCTCGTCATGGATCTTTTTCATTTCTGCGAGAAACGGAATCATCGCCATGTTCGCATTCGTACCGTCGCGCGTGCTGGAATGAGCGGCTTTCCCGTGCGCGATGGCCCGAAATCCGAAAATCCCCTTGTGTGCATGCACAACGCCAAGTTCGGTCGGTTCCCCGATGATCGCCCGCGTCTGTCCAGCGACCATTTCCCGGTACAGCGACGAATGGTCGACGACAAATCGGGCGCCATGAAATCCGACTTCTTCGTCGGCCGTGCAAACAAAATAGAGCGGTTCTTTCAATATACGGACGTCGAGTTGCGATGCGGCAGCAAGTGCGCACGCGATTGAGCCCTTCATATCGCAACTGCCGCGACCGTAAAGGCGACAGTTCCGAACCGTTGGCTCAAACGGCCCATGATCACGAATCGACCACGTGTCGGCCGGGACAACGTCCGTATGAGCGAAATAGGCCAACCCGCCTTTTCCGGATCCCAGTTTTCCAATGACGTTCGCTTTAGGAATCCCCTTCGGATCAGGAAATGCCTGTCGTTCGACCTGAAACCCGATCGATTCGAGCATTTCCGCAATGCAATCGCTGACGGGAACATTCGATTGCGAACTGACAGACGGGATGGCAACGAGTCGGCTTGCAAATTCCACGACGCTGCTCATCGAGTCACGTGATCCTGAATTTAAATGGGCGAGTGGATATTGCCGGTTCCGACAGACAAACATTTCCGACCTGAAACGACATTCATGCCGCGCGAAGTATAAACGATATCAGCATTCGTTCCGACACCGAGCCGCCGCATTTCAAGGTGCAACTGATTTCCCGATCCTGAATCAATCCCTGCCCGGAATTATTGCCACTTAGGACCGGC
>JANXOO010000843.1 GCA_025353525.1 Schlesneria sp.
TTCAGTGGGATCGGAAAGGTCAGCGACAATGATTTCGCAGCGCGTCCCATGTTTAGTATGGAGCGATTCGGCCAGTTCATCCATCAATTCGCGGCGCCGCGCGACGAGAATCAGATGCATGCCGCGAGTTGCCAGTTGGCGTGCGAATTCCGCCCCCAAGCCCGTTGAAGCTCCGGTCACAAGTGCCCACTGATCCGCCAACTGCTTCCACACGCTACGATTCCCGCATCTTGCGATGTCCGTAAGCAAATGAGGAGGACACATTTTCCGGTAAAACCCCGGCCCCTTCGAAAACACCCAAATCCCCGAAAGGCAAAATGGTCAACATCTGATAGTAGCCCAGTAGGGGCATCCACCGCAACCCGTTGAGACAATCTGGTCGCCACATGTCCTTTCAGCAAGTGCTTGCGTCAGTAAAGCCGTTGTTTTTTGGGACTTTTGAAGAGAAAAGGGTCTGATGCAAAGGGTTTGGTTTTGAAAGGAATTTCCAGAGGGTATCACGGTTCCAGCATGAGTTGCCCAGGGAATCGAGAGCGGACGAAGTTCGTTGATTTGGCTGAAATCACGCGAAAGCACAGGACGGCATTCGGGACACAATGCAGCTTCGCCTCTACTACGCATTCTGTCAGTGCTGTTTATTCTTCGCAGAAAAATGCGGTGTCCCGGTAATCCGCGACCTGGTACGATATCCCTTCTGCTCGGATCACATGAGGGTGCGTGCTACCGGTGTTCTGATCCGACAACCTTCGCATGACGAAGCTGTTCGAATTTTTCATTCGAGAGCAAACTCAATTTTTCATCTCCCAGGTGCCGGTAGGCTTCTGAAAGTAACTGATACGTCTGCGGGGCCGACGGATCCAGTTCTTCAGCCTTCCTGGCTGCAACAATTACGTTCTTCCAATCGTGTTGTTGTCCAAGAATTCTTGCGTACAAAAGCCAATGACCAGCTCTCCACGGGTTCAATTCCAGCAGTCGTTCCAGGTGCCGACGTGCGTCCGGAAGACGCCCTGAATTCTGCAAAAGAAAGGAGATCATTTCGAGCGTCTGTTCCCGTTCGGGCTCGATCGACAGAGATCTTTCGGTATAGCCGAAGGCGTCGTCAAATCTTCTGTCGATCAACGATGCTGTCGCAAGTGCATTCAGGAGTCTTGAATCGTTCGGCAATTCCCGAACGACGGGCAGTAAGAGTTTAACGGCCCGATTTGCCAACTCGCGGTCTTTCTTTTTATCGGCTCGATCTGCAAGCCACAGTCCACGAGCGTAGTCGATGGCCAGGGCCGGCAAACGCGTTTCCGAGTGGTCGTAGAATTCCGGAAGCCCGGCTGCTCCGCTACCCGCGGGATGAATCGTTGGCTGACGAAGTATTCGGTGGTCGGTTTGTGATGTATGAGGCACATCGTTGGCTCCCAATCTCGGCATGTGGCAGGCGATGCATGAATCGCCTGCCTCGGCGGCGATTCTTTCGCTTTCGGGTTTGCCACAACTTTGGTTGGTATGGCAATTGAGACACTTTTGACGATAGAACGAATCCCTTGTTGATCGTTCCGGACGGGAATGAGGATCATGACAAGAGGTGCAGCCGAACCGTCCGTTGCTCATCTCAAAACAGCGGCTGGACTGAGTTTGCTCGACTTGACTGACGGCGCGCGTGGTCCCTTCGACCGTCGTACGCGTTCCCGTCACAAACACGATGACGGTTTCTTCCAATCGCTGACCGGGGCGAAAATCCCCGATATCGCATCCGTAGCGGGGATAGCTCCCCTGGCCCTGCAAGTGACATTGAGTGCAAACATCTTCCCGAAAGGCGGGCTCAAGTTTCGCAGGATTGACAATTGGATCGAGCGACCGATCGCCGCGGCCGCCGCGATGCATGCTCGAATGCTCACCACCAGGCCCGTGACATCGCTCGCAACCGATCGAGAGTTCGGAAAAAGGTGGC
>JANXOO010000858.1 GCA_025353525.1 Schlesneria sp.
GTCCAAGGGCATTGATGGGCTCGTGTCAAACTTCCTGGACTTCGGTTGTACCGACGCATTCCTGACTGACGAGCAATTGACGGAAGCCGGCGCCGACATTGTGCATATCCCGCTGGTGATGGGTGCGGTCGTTCCGACGTACAATGTGCCAAGTGAAACCGAGGGGCAATTGGCAATTCGGTTTACCGGCGCCATGCTCGCAAACATTTACCTCGGAAAAATCAGGAAGTGGAACGACCCTTCAATCGTTATCAGTAATCCCGGTCGCGATTTGCCCGATCTCGAAATCACCGTTGTTTACCGCAAAGATGGCAGCGGAACGACGGCGATCTGGACCGACTACCTGAGCAAAACAAGTTCCGCATGGAAAAGTCAGGTCGGTTCTGGAAGCAAGATCAAATTCCCCACAGGAGTACCTGCCGAAAAGAATGACGGAGTCGCAGACACAGTCAGCCGCACCGTCGGCGCTGTGGGATATGTCGAATTGAGTTACGCACTCGCAAACAGCCTTGCCGTCGGACAGGTCAAAAATCAATCGGGCGCGTTCGTCGAACCGTCGGTCGAGGGAATCGCCGCTGCCGCCGCTGCGTCGGTCAGGAACATTCCAGCCGACCTAAGGTACTCGTCAACGGATGCTCCGGGGATTGGAACCTATCCGATCGTCGGAACGTGCTGGGCCGTCCTGCATACAGAACAACCGACCGATCGCGGAATGGCACTTGTCAGTTTTTTGAAATGGGCCGCAACCGATGGACAATCGCAACTCGCCCGGTTCCAGTACGGCCACCTGCCCAGGGAACTCGCAGAAAAGATTGAATCGCAACTAAACCGGATTTCGGTCGCGAAGTAAACCTGTTGCGTCAGTGTGGCCGCAAGATCGAATGGAACACATGATCCCCGACGGCAGTTCCTGATCGAAGACCCTCGTCAGCGTCGAATTGCCAATGGATTCCCAGGTACATCCGGCTGCGGGCATTTTCATAGGCAGCGTCGCTAAGATGCTTGAAATGCCGTGGTCGCAGCGGTCGCACGTTCCCCGATGAATCGGTCGTGATTCCGTTAAGTTCATCCGAGACAAACGTGAACGGGAGATGATCCCGGCCATAGAAATGCTGAAGGGTCCGGAAGAGTGCTGCTCCGAACGAAGCGTGTCCCGAAGTGTAAGACGGAAAGTTCGGAGTGAAGTTATTGCCGATCCGATTGCTGGCGGGGGCACCGAGCGGAGTCCAGACGGTGTCAACATCGGTCGACAGATTACCATCTTCGTTCGCCCGTCGAATTCCAACGACCGGACGCCAGAAATCGAAGTGATACTTGATCCCCCAACTCAGGATTCCGGCGTCTGCCATCGCGGTGTTGACGAGCGCAAATAGTCGTGCGTTTTCGATCTCAGTATTTTTCTCCTGAATGGCAATCGTCCGCGTAATCTGATTGTACAGTCGTGGCGGAACTCCGATTCTGTTTGATCCGTCATAGGCCCAGAAGAGGCCGATTTCCGTTTGTTCTGCCGTACGTGCCGTCGATGTCGTGATTCCGTTGCCTCCAACTGACTTCACGTCGTTGAATGCAACCGCATAAGCCGAACTCCCGAGGGCCGGGGGAGCGTGTGGTACGTAATGAAAACTGTCGGAAGGCGAAAAGGGAGTGACATTTCCCCAGGCAGGGTCCAGGAAACCCTGCCCCGGATTCAGCGGATCGACGACGTGAGTCCCCACGTTACCCGTCGGAACGTAACTTCCAACGACGGTCGAACCATCGTTGAATCGGGATCCAAGAATATCGACCGCCACATTGTGACCAACGACAATTCCATTATCTCGAGCCGATGTATTTGTCAGGACGGACAAATATTGCGTCAGGGCCGCCGAGAAGACCGAAGCCTGTTTGGGGTAGAGAACCATCAGTGTGTCGGCAGCCGCCTTCGCCACGGCGGCATCGAGTGATACTTTTTTCGGTCGTGATGGAGTATGAGAAGCGAGATACGGGTGCGCAACAGGAGTCACCGTGTTTGCAGCATCGAACATTGCGAGATGAACGATCGCAAGCGCTCGCGATGTGTGCGTTGGCCCCCGCTGATCCGGTGCGCCAAATGTATTGCTGTAATCGTCGGCTACCGCAGCCAGTGCAATCGCGTTCCAGTCGAGGATCGAGTCGCGATGTCGCGGATCTCCGACCGACGGTCCTTCAGGATTTTCCGCGACGACTACAGATGTACAAACAAGAGGGCGGATTCTTCAATCGTAGGGATTACATCGCGAGTGCGGGTGTGACGCAAGTCGTTTGCTGAAAGAGTTCTTCGGCTCGTCCGGCTTTGACCCAGGCACGGAGGCGAATCATGGTTTCGGCGTTATCGCGTAGCCAGTAGACGGCGTTACTTTTCACTCTCAGGTTGATGACGCGGCGA
>JANXOO010000915.1 GCA_025353525.1 Schlesneria sp.
GCACTTGCGACGCTGGTCGGGCAGACGTTCGTCCCGCCAAAAACGGTTCAGGTTTCCGACGGGAGCGGTGTTTCACTGGCGGTTGACCTGATTTCTGTCGAATCGCTCGGTGTTTCGTGCGAAGAATTGCGGTTGGAAGTACCCGCACTGGCCGCCGCCACACTTGATACGCTCAAGAAATGGGCTCACGACTTATGCCGTCGGGTCACGTATCTGCTCGAAAACCTGGGTCCACTTGAATTTGATGTTCAGGGAAGCCAGGTATTGATTCGATCGACTCCTCCCGATAATTCGGCGGCGGGTGCCACGAAGTATTACGAGGTCATGTTGTCATCGCTCGGTTCCGGTCGATTTTCGCTCCGGCGATTCAGCAATGACAGGGCTGGCACCGGTCGAATTCCGGTCCCGCTGAAAGTGACGCACGAACAACTTTCGAAGCTCGTCAACGACCTGGTCGGTACCGTTCCCCAATCGCCGTAAGATAGATCTGCATTATGTAGTGCCACTACTACAGATGCGATGTTTGGCGAGGCATCGAAAACGGTTTGGCGAGGGTGAATCGAGCCCCGGTTTACTCATCAAGCGTCGCGGGATCAGGGTCATCGGGCGATGAATCGTCGTGGTCCGGGTGGAAGTGAATTCCGAAACTCACCGGGTCGCAATAGCAGTCCATCGCGATCCACCAGGCCCGTGCGTGACGAAAAATGATCAGCGGCATGGCGACGCAATAGACCATAAACGGGATCGTCAGCACACGGTTGGAAAGCCCGAATCCGTAATGCAGCGACATGTACAATGTCGTCGTGGTGATTGCCATGAATCCGTAGTTCAGATACGTTGAACCGAGGAAATAGCCTGGTGCTCGCTCGTATTTGAGCGAACAGTTCGGGCAACGTTCGTACATTGTAATAAATCGTTTGAAGAGCGGTCCCGCGCCACATCGAGGGCATCGCAGACGGATCGCCCGATTCGCTGCCGTTGCGTATTGAATTCCAGCCATAGTTATATGCTTCGCACGGTCTGAATTGATGCCATTGAGAAATCCGGCGACACCTGGAAACCGCCGAAGTGACGGTGGTTTCGCTTCGAACGCAGAAGCGGACTCACAAATGAAGCCTTAATCCGGACCGCGAGCAGTATAAATACTTCGGGCGGTCTTAATTGATGCCATGGGAAACCCGGACAAATGTTGAATTTCAGGATAACTGGCAACCTGTGACAAAACAATGCGTCGTACTTTATGAGGACAATCATTGCCTTGCGGTTGAAAAACCGGCGGGGCTATTGACGATGGGTGACCACACGGGCGAACCAACGCTGGTCGATGCCGCGCGAGACTACCTGCGTGCGAAATATCAAAAGCCCGGAAATGTATTCGTGGGTGTCGTTCATCGGCTGGATCGTCCTGTCTCCGGTGTCGTGCTGTTCGCCAGAACCAGCAAAGGGGCCAGTCGCCTTTCGGAGCAGTTTCGTGTCCACA
>JANXOO010000916.1 GCA_025353525.1 Schlesneria sp.
CTGGACCGCTGTACCGTGAGCTTCACTGACGCGCGAAATGGTCTCGGCCAGCCGCGGATGACTCGCGATTGCCAGTGCCGCGCATTCATCGAGACTCATTTTTGAAACTGAGGGGTCAGTGGGAGAGGGAGGCACGACATCGGCAGGTTCTGCCGGTTCGGCAAAGGCAAAACTCGGAATTCCCAGCACGACCAGCATTGCGATCCATCGCATGGCTTCGATTCCTTTAAATACAAATTCGCTCTTCTCTCAGGAGTCGGATCAAATCGAGAAGATTGGTGAATTCGCCCGTCTGCGATGTTTGATCGGGAACAATCGCCAAATCCCGCACAATCCTGACAGCGATCATGGTCAGCATTGCTGGCAGATTCGGAAATACTGGCTGAGCTTGTACTTCAGTCGGTCAGAGTGCAAAATCCCGTCGCGAGTAACGGGCATTCATGTTGAGATCATCAAAGGAGTAAATTCGATGTCGACTTCCGATTCCGGTTCGACGGCTGACAGTCCGACGGATGCTCCCCAATTTCGTCCAGATCCGGAAACTGCCAGTGTCATTATTTTCGGCGCATCGGGTGACCTGACGGCGCGAAAACTGTTACCGGCATTATACGACCTGTGGAATGACGGTTACCTCTGTGACCAGTCTCCGATCATCGGGGTTGCCCGCCGTGAAAAAACGGATGAGGGTTTTCGTGGCGAGATCTTCGAAGCGATGAACGGACAGGGCCGTGACGGAGCGATTTCGCCCGATCAGTGGGAACGCTTTTCAAAGCGACTGTTTTATCGTCAACTCGACATCGCAACGGCCGATGGCTATCCGAATTTCAAAAAGCAACTGGAAGAGATCGAAGACGCCCAGGGAACCGGTCGCAATCGAATTGTTTACATGGCAACGTCGCCGGATTTGTTCCTGCCCGCGATCGAGCATCTGGGCTTTGTCAACATGATCCCCGGTCGCGAAAGTGCTCAATGGCTGCGCGTCGTATTTGAAAAGCCGTTCGGACACGACCTGACATCCGCCCAGCAGTTGACCGATAACCTGCGTCGCCTGTTGCGCGAGCAGCAAATTTACCGGATCGATCATTATCTCGGAAAGGAAACCGTTCAGAACATTTTGCTATTCCGGTTTGGCAATTCGATTTTTGAACCTTTGCTCAATCGGAATCATGTCGACCACATTCAGATTACCGTATCGGAATCGCAGGGACTCGAACGAGGCCGCGGAGGCTACTACGACAACTCGGGCGCGTTGCGAGACGTGCTTCAAAACCACGTCTTGCAGTTGCTGTGCCTGATCGCGATGGAGCCACCAGCACTGTTTAACTCGGTCGATTTACATGAAGAAAAACTGAAAGTGCTGAAGGCACTCAGCGGCGGAAATAAAGGCGACATCACCAACTGGGTCGTCCCCGGCCAGTACTCGGCTGGTTCCGTTGAAGGGAAGCCGGCGATCAGTTATCTAAGCGAAGAACGAATTCCACCGGATTCCAGGACGGAAACGTTCGTGGCGATGAAAGTCCAGGTTGACAACTGGCGCTGGGCTGGCGTGCCATTCTACCTCAGGACAGGCAAGCGCCTTCCGGCTCGCGTTTCCGAGATCGCTGTTCAATTCAAACTGCCGCCGTTGAATCTGTTCAACACAGTGGAATGCGACGGCAATATCTGTGCCCTGGTGGGTGCTCAGCCAAACCAGTTGGTTTTTCGCATTCAGCCGAGTGAGTCGATCAAGCTTTCGTTCTCGACGAAGCGACCGGGAATGCAATATCAGATCCATCCTGTCACGATGGATTTCAATTACAAAACGTTTACCCAACCTCTGCCGGAAGCATACGAGCGACTGTTACTCGATGTCTTGCGCGGCGATTCGACTCTGTTCATGCGCAGCGACGAACTGGAAGCCGCGTGGCAATTCGTGACTCCGATTCTGGACTTCTGGAATCGAAAGAAGACCTTGCCTGAACCGTATCGCAGCGGCAGTTGGGGGCCGCGTGCAGCGGACCAATTGCTTAACAATGACGGTCGGAGTTGGCGATCACCGGCACCGTAGCACCGGTTTCTCGCAGCGACGACATTATTTTCTTCGCATTCCGGTCAGGGAGAAACGACAGTCACTACTGCGGTCGTCGTGCTTTTCAATGCGTCAGCCTTCGAGATCGCAATTCCGCTCGCGACACCAGCACCGGCAATTCCTGCGGCCATCAGGAGGGTTGTCGGGTTGAACAGGCTGAAGCCGCCTGGGCCGCCACCATTCATGCCACCGTATTGACCTCGCTCGCCATTTTGGCCGACGACCAGCAACGCATTTGAACGTGCTGACGGGGGCGCGTCTTTGTCGTTCCAGATCCGGAACAGGCCTTCTGTCGTTCCAGAGGAGACTTGATAAGTTCCAGCCTTCAATTTGTTGATCGAGAACATTCCTTCGTGGTCAGTTCGACCGCGAACGATTTCACTCGATCCCTGTCGGACAACTACATTCGCGTTTTCGATCGCGACACCGGTGCTGTCTACGACACGACCGGCAAGCCGTCCATCTGGCGACTTTTTGATATCAGCAGCGACGGTCGGGGCCGCCGGACGAACGGCTTTCGTCGGCGTCTCGGTTGCAGAGACGGAATTCATCGGGACGACCGTTCCCACAGTTGCAAGTACTACGGCGGCGCCGCGAAAGAGCTTGAAAACGCGCATAAATCCTCCTCGAATTGCCGGGGTAATTTGTTCCTGAT
>JANXOO010000938.1 GCA_025353525.1 Schlesneria sp.
GTGAACCACAAGGCACAGCGAAGACAAGATAGAAATATTGACTCCCCAAAAAATGCCATGCACGAACGTAGAAACGAGAAACCCCGGTCAGTCTCCCGGAATGCCCTCGTAACGTGCCTCTTCCCCTTTCTTCTCTGTGCCTCGGCGTCTCTGTGGTAAAAAATCTTCGAATTTCTCTGCAGCATATCGCAGAGCGATTCAGTCAGTTTCAGCTAAAATGATTCCGACAGCAGATGATGTGCCGGTCCTAAGTTCCGGCGCACGATATCACGCGTTGACACTTTCGGAAGATCGGCGACTACTGGAAAACGTTCTCCCGTTCGAGCGGAAGTTGAAACCCGTCCGAGATGCGAGTCATATAGAGGCCTCGACAGAGCCACCAGAACGTGGCCATCCCTGTCTCCGGCCCCAGGTCCGCTTCGAGTTCGCGATAATCGGCAGGTTTCAGGTCCCACGGTCTTTTACTCAGTGTCCGCGCATAAGCATAGGCACGCTGTTCTGCCACCGGAAATGACGACCAGTCGGAACTTGCAAGACGGCGCGTGCGATCGGCAACTTCTTTTTTGTCGAGCCCCGCGACTTCCAGCAACATTTCACAATGCCCCATGCAATAGTTGCATTCGATGCTGCGAGTCTGAATCCAGAACAGACTCTCTTCAAAGACGCGGTCAGGCTTCGATTCGGCCCACATCGTACGTGTCGTAATGCTCCACGGCACCGCCAGCTCGGGTACGTATCCAAGACAGACGAGGCTCCATACGATTCGCGTTGGCCTCGAGACCATGGCAGGTGGAATGTTTTTCCTGACGTTGTCCCAGTCAGGAATCGGAAGTCGCGGTTTCCGGTCCCGTTGCAGCTCCATTCGCGACTGCAAATCGTCGTAGGATAAACGCGACCATTCGCGATCCTCGGCCACGACGTTTTTGCCCGATTCGATCGATGTCACCAACGCGGTGTGAGCGGGAATCAACGGGGCAATCTGAAAGGCGTCATCTGCAAACGTGATATCGAGCGGAGGAAGCGGGCCGTTGTCTTCGATCGGCAGATTCAAACCCAGGACAATCCGGTCCTGAAAATTGCCATAGGCTGCCAGAAGAACCATTGATGCCACACGTTTGTCACCGTATCGGGTCCGCAGACGCTCGAACAATGCGTCGGGAATTGTCGGTGCCGCGACGGTCAACAGCCTGGCGAATTCGAGGGGTTCGCGATCCGCAGCAGGCCACGCGGCGGGATCGCCCACCAGCAACAAACGAGCGGCCGCATCGGCACCCGCCCGTTCGAGATCGGCCACGGCGCAGGCTTCCGAGTACGCACACCGGTTGGCATGAGCTATCACCCAGCGCATCTTCGCACGCAACACAGGATCGAGCGGACTTTTCGTGCGTTGAGCGAAGTCGAGTTGCAGCATGGCAGCGGCTGTTCGGGGAAGCTGTGACGCGACGGCACACGCCCAATGAGGCAAGTTCTGGCCAGCCCCCGACACAGCCTGGGGCATGCGTTTCCAGCACTCGTTGCTGCTCAACATAGTCACGGCTTTTTCTCCGGCAGGCAAAACGCCTGCAGAACCGGCTGGTGGTTTGCCACGCGACGCAGAATCGGAATCCCGTTTCTCATTGGCGCCACGACCGGATGAATGTTCGTCCATCAATGTCATGAGCAGTGCCTGTTCCATTTCACCGGTTTTGAAGCCGAACGGCCCGCGACCACTTTTGTAAACGACCTTGCCCTCTGTATCGATCACATACATTCGGGCGGGCATGCCACTGTAGGCGTTTCCGACCGGATCGTCGATCCCGTCAACCAGCAGCGGAATCGTCGGCTTCAACATCAGGTGACATTGACTGGCAACCGCAATTCGTTCTTCGTAGGTCTTCGGCTGGGCAACGCTCACGCCAACTTTCGAATTCGATTCCATATTCCAGCCATCCGTCGGATGCGCTTCGCGAACGTAGACTCCGATGAAAACCGCGTCATCCTTGAATCGGCGAGAGATCTCTTCGACACCCGGATACATCGAACGAAACGGCCCGCACGTGAAATTCCCGAATACCAGGACTACCGGCTTTGAACCGGTCTTTTCAGAAAGTCGAATCTTTTGTTGGCCGTCCTGGGTCTTCAGGAAAAAATCGGGAGCATTTTCACCGACTTGTGGCCCCTCCTGCAATGAGCCGACTTCTCCCGAAAAGAGACCCTGCAGCAGCGTCTCTTTTGACGGTGCATCGCCTGGATTAAACCCCGCTGACAACCCTGCCAGCCATGCATTGCGCAAGTCGTCAGCGGTCAGTTCGTTCTTGCCGCCCGACGCCTTGTCGAAAAAGGCGAGCCATTCTTCGCGGGCGAGTTTTCCGTCTCCGTTCGGGTCGATTTTGCGAAACAGACGATTGACGTTGTAGGCCTGCTGGACCCAGGGATGACGATCAGACCAATTCATGTCGTCTGCCGTGATTTTGCCGTCCCGATTGCGGTCCAGCCGTTCAAACCAGACATCGGCACCCTGAAACGCATCACCATCGATTTCGCCTTCCGATTCGATTCCATGTCGTTCGGCCAGCCAGTTCCAGTTGTATTTCGATTGGGCTGGACCAAACCATCCATCACCCGCGCCCATCATCGAACCCTTGACGATCGCCAGGTACATCCGGATCGCTTCCGGCGGCGTGCGTCCCTGGTATGCATTTTCGATCTCGTCTGCGGTAAAGTTCGCAAGTTCAGGTCCGATCGGGAATTCCGGGACCGCCTGATCGATTTCGATCGCAGTCACGTCATTCGCGTCATCAGCAATCAGTGCCGAGGTCGCAAGGAACGTTGCCATGGCAATACTCCAGAATCGTGTCAACAAAGTTCGTTTCACAAGAATCTCCTTGTCACAGGGAATACGAGCTGATGGATTGCCAGTCTCTTCGATACTGTCATCTTCGCTGATTCCGCCAAAGTTTAGCAGCAAGCAGCGGCTTTTTCCGACGTTGTCGGCGCTTTCGTTCGAAGTCGGAACGCGGCATGCAACTTCGTCCTAAAAATGATATTGAGCGGGATCATTTCATGATATCGCGGAAAACCGTCAACGCGGGGCTTGTCCCTACGACGTATGTCGCTGTCTTCTCGATTTCTTTTCCACCCGCTCCACTCAATTTCAATTTGACACGTGCGATGAGATTCGCGTCCACCGGTTTTTCATCATCGAGAATCTCATAATCAATCAGCTTGGTCCCGCTGGTCCAATCCATATCCTGAACGATCACCGACGGTTTCTTTGCTCGAACCAACTCCGGCGTTTCGCCGTTTTTCCAACTCTCCATCACTGATTCCAGTGTACTTTTGGCCAAGTTGACTTTTACCGGATGGGGATTGGATCCACCGCAGCCTGCCAACAGGACCGCGAAAACAACATAACTTCGAACCAGTGCCCCGCGAAAGCACGTGCGGAGTTCGAATTGAAAACTTCGCATATCGAATACCTCATAAAGAAGAAAGTCGAGTTGCCGACGGTTCGCATCCGGTCCTTCGGCAACTCGACAGAAAAAGTGATTCAGAAAACGGGGACTCGCTCCAGGCCTTCCTGGTGCCTGTCCCCCTTTTTCAGCGACTGGTTTTTCCGTTCCTGCCGGTCGCCTGACATCTCAGAATTCGCCGACAACCTCGCCCCCGTTTCGCGAACCAACGGCTCGCCAAAGGTTTCTATCGATGTTTTCGCTGACGAATCGTACTGAACCGTCTGCCATTTGCGTGTGAACACCGCCGACATGTCGACTGCTGGGTGGCATGTTCGCCCTGAGTGCCGTAAAGAAACCGCACGACCGCGAATTCGGAACATTGACATGCAAGTACGTATGCTGGCCATGAGCCCACGGCGCCCCCATGAACAAAGGAAACTGATTCGCAAGATTCGTGATGTCAACTGCGTTGCACATCGTGACCGCTTCGTCCTGGGTCGTCGGCTGCAACGGACTGAAGAAGACATCGGAAAGCGGAGTGACCACTCCGTTGTTTCCATCGGCCAGAACTCGCTCACTGAAGGCCGCAGTATTGCTGGTACCATCAGTGATATCACCGATTCTCACTTTGCTCTGGTAGTACATGACGCCGTTTTGTTCGGGAAAACCTGTATTGGGGCCGGTCGGACCAAGCCAGATGATGCCATTTCCTTTGTTGGCCATGTAGTTCGTCGACCCACCCTGCCCGGTGATATTGTTTTGGGGATCGCTTGGACAACGCAGTCCGGACAATTCCTTTGAGATCGGAATGGCGTTCGTCGGGTCGGGGTTGCCAGACGAGTCCTTGCTGATGCCCGTCGAGAAATTGATCAGGTTATAAACGTTGGCCTGATCAAAGTACGGCAACAGTTGACTGATGGCAGACCATTCATTGTCGGGCTTGCTCGTTCCCGATTCCTGTCCGAACGGAAAGCAGTCAAAAGTGGCGTGGTAATTGTGAAGCGCGAGCCCGAGTTGTTTCAGATTGTTTTTACACTGTGTTCGACGAGCCGCTTCGCGTGCCTGTTGAACTGCAGGAAGCAGTAACGCAATCAGCACGGCAATAATTGCAATAACAACCAGCAATTCGATTAACGTAAACGCATTTCGACGTGTCAACTTGATCATTAGCTTGTCTCCGTAATTGGGCGCACTTCTGTGCACCGAAATGGAAAAGGAAAATAAGCCGCAAGAACCCCGATACAAGGTTGCCGATTCGCAAACGACAATTAGGTCGGTTCTATGGACAAATTAAAAATGTAATCAGAACAATTTGTCAGCCTCGTACGGACGAACCGAACAATCACCAGATCGTCGACTGCCCCGAACGAACCCGCGCACTCTTCTTACCGGACGATCGTTGTTGAACATCCGAAATTGAATGAACCTTCAACCGATGCGCGGGGGCCGAAAGATCCGATTCTCGAAAACGTCGCGGCCGATGACTTCGACGTTCTGCCAGTGTCCGGCAACGGCAGTATTTTTCAGCGCAACGACATCAGATAAAGCTGCGTCGCGCGAACCGGATGAATCCGGGATCTCAAACGGTATCGCCGGAACTGAGTCACCACGATGACACCTGAGCCCTGCACAAATTGGAGATTTCACAGGAGCAATCGGCTTCCCTGGATTCACGTGTCGCGAGGGATTCCCGCTGCTGCCGAAAGGAGCCTCAAGATGATCGCCGCAACTGCCCCACACGTGCTGTCCTGAGAATGCAAGCACCATCACAAAACAGACCGCTACGCGCAGTATGTTCCGCAATTGGCATTGCATCATTAAGGAAGCGCAAAGTGGCACGAACATGTATCCTGCAAAACAGATTGAATCCGCACAACCTCACCAGAATCTGATGACCAGGTGTCGTTGTCAATCGTTCAAATCACTGCGAAAGACTCACAGAAATCGGCCCGCCTTCCAGCGGCAATCGCAAACATTCCGTGAACCGATCGAACGAATTCCCGTCACAGACAAGAAAGATCACCTCTGCCACTTCGTTGTTGGAAAAATGAGATCTGAGTCCCGCAACATCCGCATCAGCAACTGTGTGAGGCGCCGCAGTCAGTTTGCGTGCGAACGCGAACGTGGCTAATTCGGCGGGGCTAAACGAATTCTCTGTCATTCCGATCGAATAAATCGCGTCGTCACTCAAACCCAAAGCATTCAATCTCGTTTTTGCATGAGCGGCTGAATACCATGCCCGGTTTTCGCGGGCAGTTACCCAGGCAATTTGAGCTCTCAGAATCGGATTCGTCTTTCCATCACGGAAGATTGCCTGACGATGCCTCCACGATCGCAATGCCGTTTGAGGTACGTAGCACATTGCTTGAATCCACGTTGGCGGAGTGATACCTGGCGTATCGGCAGCGAGAGCCTGTCGAGCGACATCCATACCTGGCAGTTTGACAAGTGGCGTGCGGCCAAGACAGGCGGCCATCGCGGCTTCGACTTCGGCCCGGGACTCCCATTCGCGTCGCGGTCGATAATCAACTGGCGCCACTTGCGTTTCAATCGTCGAAAATTCTGACGATGTTGGTGTATCGAGTTGGCTTGGCTCATCGCCACCGAACGATTTGTCCTGAGGGATTCCTGTCGACGCCGTCCAGCGATTCGTCGAATTGTAACCGGCGACCGTTTGGATAATGTCGGCGACCTGTACATCACTAAAGTGCTGCTTGAGCGTCTGCAAATCGTGATCGGTCACCAAATGGGGAGTCAGAGTGATCTTTCTGGTAAGTCGTATCGCTGCTTGTTCGTCGGCTGGAAACGCCGTCCACTTGCAGTCGAGCGACGCAATCTGGTCATCAGTCATCCCGGCACGTCGCAATTTCAATTCCTGATGCCCGAGGCAGTACTGGCAATCGTTAGTCCGCGAGACGATCCAAAACAGTCGCGTTTTGAAGGGATAATCGGGAGCAGACTGCGACTGATTCGGTGTCGCATTGGAACGTGGCTGGTCGTTGAGTCGTCCGGATGCCACATTTGATGCAGGCGCATTCGACCCGGA
>JANXOO010000951.1 GCA_025353525.1 Schlesneria sp.
GGCGGATTCAAGATTTATCGGGATTTCGCTGACTCAATCGGGCTGCAGGTATTCTCGCATCCAAACGTAAAGAAGGGCGTTGCAAGCACGATTGACGCTCTCCACTGACGCGGCGTCGGTGCAGAGCCAGAAGCGCAAGCAATTGGTTCCTGTCAGCAAAATCCCGACAAATTCAAAATCCGCCCATTTACCCATCCCATCCCATCGCGACTGGTTTCATCGAAAATCCGTTTGATGCGAGAGTCTGATTTTGTGTCTTGCAGCGTCTTTTCATATCAAGTGGCGGGAATTAGACACGGAAGCTGGCATAGGGTCCAGACGAGATCATATCTTGACGTTCGCGATGAAGAAAACTCTGCGGTCATAGGCATATTCGGGCGACAGCAGCCCAAGCGGGACATGGTTCCAAACCCATTCGTCGTCGGGCTTCGGAATTGCAATTCCATGCAGAATATCGATGCGTTCGGTCACGCGGCCTTTCGTGTCGATCACCATCTTTTCAACGTCCGTCACCAGCGAAACAACACCAGGCAACCGCCGCAGGTAGTCCAGGTGCGCCGACAGCAGAGATTTCGACCATTCTTCGACCTCTGCATCGGGCCGTTCCCCTTTCTCCAGGTAAATACCAGGCAAATATGCGAGTTGCGACAGAAGATTGACGGATGCCACAAAGTCGATTTCCGGATCGTCGCAGAATCGTTGCGGAACAGCGTGAGGAAGCGGCTTTCCCGGTTGCCCGGCGATTTGCACGAGTTCGTCAGCCGTCTCCGTAACATCAGCTCGTACCAGTCGGACATTGCGATACCAGGCTGCCAGAGCATAGGCATTCAGTGGATGGACGGCATCGACCAGAATCACTTCGCGAAACGCGAGCGCCAAGTCACGCAAGGGGACATCCAGAAGGCGTCCCGACCCGAGAATGACCGCTTTGCGATATTGTGAACATCCACCAAAGGCCTTGATGATCGCCGCTTTTGTGCGGTCGAGGTGCCGTTGCCAGGCGTACCCACACTGGCGGTACCGAACCTTGATCCCCAATTGTCCCTGCAGGTATCCGACGCGCCGGAAGGCCCCGGAACACGGCGTCAACAAGTATTCGGCCAGTTCGAGAATCATTGCGGCATCCCTGCACTGGAAACTCTCTGGACCGATCCCGGTGCTCTGACGGTCAAAACGGCCGGGCTAATCTCAATCGGTGAAAAACGGGGACAGGCACCAGGAAGCCCTGGAGCCAGTCCCCGTTTTTCAGCAAGCGGTAATTCATTTTCTGCCGTTCGCCTGAATGTTCGTGTGAGAATAACAAAACGCCTGCGTGGCGAGGAGTCCGAAATCAACCGTGTCCGAAATCAACCATGTCCGGAATCAACCGCCATGCAAAAGGACTTCACGCGATACACG
>JANXOO010000963.1 GCA_025353525.1 Schlesneria sp.
CGGAAGAATGAGCAGTTTCACTGCGATCCTGAGAATCTCGACGGAGTGATCCTGTCGCACGCCCATGCCGATCACTGTGGAAACTTGCCCGGCTTGTTTAAAGCCGGATTTCGCGGACCGATCTTTTGCACTCCGGCGACAGCCGACGTGGCCGGGATTATGCTCCACGACAGTGCTCATATTCAGGAAGAGGATGCTCGCTACCTCAACAAGAAGCTGCCTCCCGATGTGCCCCGGATTCAGCCGCTGTATCGTGACGAGCATGTGGAGGCAGTCGTCAAACGATTTGAAACGATCCCGTACGGCGAATGGCACGATCTGTCGAAGGATTTTCGATTGCGGTTTCAGGATGCCGGGCACATTCTCGGCTCGGCAATCACAGAAATGGAGATTTGTGAGAAAGGGGACTGGAAGCGAGTCGTTTTCACGGGGGATCTCGGTCGCCGCGATACTCCGTTACTTCGCGATCCGCAGCGAGTCGACGGATGCGACGTGCTGATTACGGAATCGACGTACGGCAACCGCGTGCATCCTCCCGCAGATGATATCAAGACGCAGTTGAAGTCGATCCTCAAACGAGCCGCATCGCGAGGCGGGCGGGTCATCATTCCGGCGTTCAGCTTGGGCCGGACGCAGACCTTCGTGTACTTTCTGAACGAACTCTATGCCGCGGGTGAATTACCTCAGATCCAGGTCTTCGTCGACAGCCCGCTTTCGAAAGAAATCACCTCGGTCTATCGGAATCATTCGGACGCGATGGATGTCGAATACCATCGCAGACTTCAGACGGACAATGATCCGTTCAGTTTTCCGGGTCTGCGTTACATCGGATCGCAGTCGGAAAGTATGGAGCTGAACCGCCGCAAGGGCTCGTTCGTCGTGATTGCCGCCAGTGGAATGTGCGAAGCAGGCCGCGTGATTCACCATTTGCTGCACGCCGTCAGCGATCCGAACAATATCGTTCTGTTAATCGGCTATCAGGCAGAAAATACGCTCGGTCGGAGAATTCAGGACAAGCACGTTCGAGTCCGGATTCTGGATCACGATGTCGAACTGAGAGCTGAAGTCGAGTCGCTCCAGGGTTTGTCAGCGCACGCGGATGCCGAGGATTTCAAATGGTGGTTCGAGGGATTAAGTGCCGTTCGGGGCGTGGGCCGGGCATTCGTCGTACATGGTGAACACGAATCGTCCGTCGCGCTGGCCCATTTACTCGATCACGTCTGCGATGAACCGCCAACGCTGCCGAAGTTTGGCGAATCGTTTGAAATATGACCTTTGACGGGCGTCACAAACGAAGCGGCGAACCGGACCGCGAACAGAATCAACATCAGTCCGGGTGGTGGGATGTCTTTTGACTTTCTACTTCCTCTCGCGCCTTCCCTTCGACCGCTTCGCGGATTTCTCCGCGTGATGCGAAGTAGTAGACGATGCCGACGGCACCCCAAACGATCACCGTCAATCGGTAACCGAGTGCCGTCAATGTGCCGTTCGTGATCGCGGTTTCCAGTTCCGCAGACGTACTGTTCGAATTGAGAGAAAGCTGATTCTGGCGATAGAAGATTGCCACCGCGCCTTCCAGCGCTCCGATGCCACCGGGAGTCGGAATGAATGCGCTTAACGCTTCCGGAAGTGGCAAGCCGACAACATGATCGACAAAGCCAGGGTAGACCTGACCTTGATGCAACGCCTGGGCGCAAAAGAAAAACGATGTGAGGAACCCCAGGTGACCAAGCAGCCCCAGTCCTGCGGCACCGATCACAATTTGTGGCTTGCCCTGGTAAAGCTGAATCGAATCCATCAGTTCTTTCACGATCCGTCCGACAAACTTCCATGTTGTCAGCCAGTGCATCAATGTTGAATGCGTGAATGCCGGAACGAACATCAATCCGATTCCGATCAT
>JANXOO010001008.1 GCA_025353525.1 Schlesneria sp.
AACGTGCCTCTTCCCCTTCCTTCTCTGTGCCTCGGCGTCTCTGTGGTAAAAAATCTTCGCATTTCTCTGCAGCATATCGCCGAGCAATTCAGTCAGTTTCAGCTAAAATGGTTCCGACAGTAGATGATGCGCCGGTCCTTACGGAAGGTTGGCTTCCTGCGGTACGCCGGGAATCGAATGTGAATTCGAGTTTACCGCAGTAATCTGCTTTCAATAAATTCCTCGTTTCCGGCCGCGCGAGGAATAACGCCCGTTCTGCGGGCGTTTTCTACACGTCCAGATCTTTCACGTCGAGCGCGTGTTTCTCGATGAATTCGCGACGCGGTTCGACGGCGTCACCCATCAGCACCCGGAAAATTTCGTCAGCGGCGGCGGCGTCGACCATTGTCACTTTCAATAGCGTCCTCGCGTTCGGGTCCATTGTCGTGTCCCACAATTCTTCGGCATCCATTTCGCCGAGTCCTTTGAAGCGAGTCACCTTCATGCCTCGTTCTCCGAGGTCCCGCAACTGCTGGAGCAGTTCACGCAAACTGGTCATCTTGACAATATTATCATCCTGCAAAATCCGGAACGGATAGAATGTTTCGCCGTCCTTGGCGCCCTGCGAAAACAGGTCAGGCAATCGGATACCATAACCTTTCAGCTCGCGCATCGCGTCATTGATCGTTCGCATTTCGTGCAAATCGATGATCTGCAACAGTCCTTCTTTGGTAATACCGGGGGCTGCAGGCGTAGTACCGGGAGGTGTCGCAATCGCACCGCTTTTGGGAAGCGCGGCAGTTCCATTCGCTTCGCTCGCGATATCAAGTTCGTGGCCGCGTTTCTTTTCTTCTGCCTGTACGAATTGCTCGACTTCGTCCCGGTTGTGAAACCACAGTTCCTGCTTCCCGAGAAAGACCCGATACTGAGGCAGCGGCTTTTCCGGATCGGGTGATTGCCGATGCAGATATTTGAGTGTGATACCCCGTCGTTCGAGTAATTCGATCGGTTCTTCGATGCGTCCCAGCAACGTCACAATCCGACGCAGATGATCTCCTTCGATCGTGTCGCCATTCGAAAAGACGACGCTGCTGCCGTTGAGGCCCAGTTCCATCAACTCGGTCACCATCCGCTCGTGCGTTTGGACGTATCGGCTCTTGTTCCGTTGTGTCACCTTGTAGAGAGGAGGTTGAGCGATATAGATGCAGCCGTGTTCCACCAGCGGTTTCATATGTCGAAACATAAACGTCAACAGCAGTGTCCGGATATGACTGCCGTCGATATCGGCATCGGTCATCAGAATGATCTTGCCGTACCGGCGCTTCGTCACGTCCTCGAACTCGGCCATTGGCGGAATTCCGATCGCCTTGAACAAATTGGCGATTTCGGTGTTATCCAGAATCTTGATCAATTGCGCCTTTTCGACGTTCAGAATCTTTCCGCGCAGCGGCAGGATCGCCTGAATGTTCGAATCGCGCCCCGTATCCGCCGAACCGCCAGCGGAGTCCCCTTCGACGAGATAAAGCTCTGTGATATCAAGTTCGCGACTACGGCAGTCTCGCAGTTTTTCAGGCAACCCTCCCGAAGTTAACGCGCCCTTGCGCCGAACCATTTCTCGCGATTTGCGAGCGGCTTCGCGGGCCTCGGCAGCCATCAGCCCCTTTTGGGCAATTCGCTTCGCAATATTCGGATTCTCTTCCATGAACTTCGTGAGCTGCTCAAACACGACCGAATTAACAATTCCTTCGACCGCAGCATTCACGAGTTTTTCTTTGGTCTGTCCCTGTAACTGGGGGTCAGGAACGCGAATCGCCACAACCGCGATGAGTCCTTCGCGGAAGTCGTCACCGGCCGGAACAACCTCTTCAAACAGTTTTTCACGCTTGCCATAGTTATTGACCGCGCGCGTGACCGCAGCTCGAAAACCGCTCAGGTGAGTTCCACCCAGATAATTGTTGACGCAATTACCGAAGGTGCGTACGTTTTCGTTGAAACCGTCGTTGTGCTGAATCGTCACAGCCACTTCGACCCCGTCCAGCAATCCGTTGATCCGGATAATCGGGTCGTACAGCGGAGTTTCGGTCCGGTTCAACCATCGCACGAATTCGACAATCCCGTCGGGATAGCAGAATTCATCCTGTTCGCCCGACCGTTCATCAAGAATCCGGATTCGCACGCCTGCATTGAGGAACGCCAATTCCTGCAAGCGTTTTGCGAGCGGTTCGAAATTGTAGCGCGTATCCGGAAAGATTTCGGGATCGGCTTTGAAAGTGATTTTTGTCCCGGTGACGTCACTCTTTCCCAGTTTTTTCAAATCGGTCGTCGGCTTGCCGCGAGCGAAATCCATCGTCCAGACGTGCCCTTCACGCCGGATCTCGGCTTCCAGCCATTCCGCAAGCGCGTTGACCGCCTTGATACCAACGCCGTGCAGACCGCCAGTCCCGACCTTATAGCCACCATCGCGGTTGAATTTTCCACCCGCGTGGATGTTGGTCAACACAACTTCCAAAGCCGACTTGTTGTCTTCTTCGGGCATCGGCCCGACGGGAATTCCGCGGCCATCATCTGAAACGGAGACGCTTCCGTCCGCGTGAATCACGACCGAAAGGTGCGAGGCGAACCCGTTTGCACATTCGTCGATGCAATTGTCGACCAATTCATAGACCAGATGGTGCAACCCGTGCGTCGTGGTATCGCCAATATACATGGCGGGTCGATGGCGAATCCCTTCAAGCCCCTTCAGTGCTTGCAATTGTTCGGGGCCGTATTCGCTGGCGGATGATCCGGGGATCGAATTGGCAGGCTGTGCGGAATCGTTGTTTGCAGGTGTCGTCGTCGGATCGGCCAAAGCAGGTCTCCGTAGTTCAAATCAATTTGAATTTCAGCGTTTTGATTTTCAAATGCGGGTATTGTTGTTTCAAAAGTCTCAGAAGCTCGGGGCGCTGGAAGGACGCGAGTTCGTTCAGCAACGGAGCGTTTTCAACGGAAACTGTCAGCGTTCCACGGCTGATCTGTTGAGGTCGGGTTTTTCCGGCGAGTTCCGGTCCGGCGACTTGCTTCCATGCAGCCTCAAGCTCGCTTTCGCTGCGAACCCGGGCAAAGCCCCGGATCGCGATCAACTCGCTAAGAGCAACAGACAGCGGAAGGGGATCACGTGCAACCATGCGAGCGATCTTGCGAGAAACCTGAAAACTAGCGATCACGGGACAATGGCATGACGACGTATGTGAAATTGTCGTCCGTGGCCAGGGTCGCACGGTCGTCGTGACTGATCAGCTTCAAATGAAACTGTGACCCTGCATCGAGCACTTTCAAAAAATCAGCAACATAGCGGGGGTCGAATGTAATGGTGATTTCCGGACCATCGTAGGCGATCGGCATTTCGATTCGGGACTGGCCAATCTCGGCCGCCTGACTGTTCAGTTTCAATTTACCGGCACCGAAAACAAAGTCGACTCCGCGGCTTTCTTCACTCGTCACGATCATGGCTTGCCGGACGGCGGAATAGAACGGAGCAACCACAAGATCGATTGTCGATACATGTGTCTCGGGAACGACCTTGCGGTAATCCGGAAATCGACCCTGGACGAGTTGGCTGGCAATCGTCGTTCCGCCACAACGGACGACGATATCATTCTGGTGCAATGCGATATGTGCTTCACCTGTTCCGTCACCCAGACTCTTTTCAATCAATCCCATCGCCTTTGAGGGGATAACCGGCGCAGCGGTGGGAATCTCGGGAGTGCCAATCATGGTTGACGCGGTGGTCACGACGGCCAGTCTTCGGCTGTCGGTCGCTGCCAGCGTGAACCGGTCGGCCCCCAGTTCCATCTGGATTCCGCCCAAAGCGTACCGGGTACTCTCGCTGTCAGTGGCGAAAATTGTCCGGCGAATCATGGTTCGGAGTGCAGCTGCCGGTACAACGAAATAGTCGGTGTCTTCGAATGTCGCGACAGGGGGGAAGTCGGCAGGATCTTCAGCCGACAGCCGAAATTCGCTATAGCCACACCGAATCCACGTTGCGTCACTCGTGACTTCCAACTTGACGATATCGTCACTCAATTCGCGAAGAACCGCCAGGACCCGGGCCGTTGGAAGCAGCGCTTCACCTCGGGAGTCTGACTGAACATCGGGTACGTCGCACCGCATCCCGATTTCACTGTCATTGCCTATCAACGTCGCCTTGCCGCCGCCAACTTGAAGTTTGACATTTTTAAGAATGTCCTTCGTTGTGCGGGTCGGAACGACACCCATGACAGTCTGGAAAGCCGCCGTCAATGAATTTCTATGACAAGTCAATTGCATGGTATGAAACGTGTCTCGAGGAAAGAATGCAGCCCTGAATGCCGGTTGCGGGAAGAATCCCCGCTACGGTCGATGGATTCCAGGCATTCGCCTGGCATCCCATCAATGCGCCCACCGGATTTCAAACGGAAGAAATTTCCGCATCAGCACGACCGCAGATTGTAGCGGAAATGAACCGGAGACGCACCCGATCAGACCCCGTCAACCGGGGCTCGGCACATTTTATGGCAAGAGCACCTTTACGCTCGATCCGATCGCCAGCCGGGGCCACAGCTTCCCGGCAGGTTCAATTTTCACTGCGACGAACGATTCATGCGAGTCGGCAATCGATGTCGTCTGTGGCGAAATGCTTGCGACGATCCCCATTCGCTGCTCGTGCATCGGGAAATAGAGCGTTACGCGGGATCCGTGATGCACTTCGGACGCAAGTCCCGCCGGGATTTGAGCAACGATGTGCGGCTGCATATCGTCGAGAATCTCGATCAGCGTACCACCAGCCGACACGCGATCACCCGCCTGGAAACGGAATTCGCCCACGGTACCATACGTCGGGCTGGCCATCGTCAAATCTTCGAATTGACCTTCCAGAGCGGCCAGTTCGAGCTTTGCCCCCTTCAATCTCGCCTCGGCGACATCCGCACCCGATGACGCGCGGATTTTCGTTTCCAGCACCTTATCCAGTGCGTCGAGCTTCTTTAATCGCTCTTCGCAAAGTGCCAGTTGAGCGGCAAGAGCCTCTGCCGAGGCAGCCGCAGCGTCCTCGCGAAGCATTGCTTGCAAACGGCGATCGTCCGGTCGATGAAGCTCGAGCGAAATCGAGCGAAACGGATGTTCGGCTTCGGCCAGCATGGGACCCAGGCCCGAATCAGCATTCATCAGGTGTTCG
>JANXOO010001021.1 GCA_025353525.1 Schlesneria sp.
GTCAGCGACATCGCCAACTTGCGACATGCCAGTCGATTTCTCCAGGGCGAATCGTCGAAAGAGGAAGTGAACCACAGAGGAACAAAGGAGAGAAGAAGAGGAATCAAGAGATCTGACGCAAAGAGGCAAAGGCACAAAAAAAAAAAAGCCAACTGCGAGCTCCTCCCTTTGCGCCTTTGCCTCTTTGCGTTGAAATACGTTCTCCTCTTTTGGTATTTTCCATTCAATCGGATTCTCGTATCAATTGCGCAACAGGTTTCCCCGTATTCGTTTGCGGTTTTCATCAGGCCAGTCGGAACCCCTGCCGGGTACGGATGCTAAAACCTTCGGAATTCATCGCTTTAGTATATGAAACCGGGTCGAATGGTCGCCGAATGCTTGGACTCTTGAATTGTCCCCGCGAATTCGCCAGTCTCACATTCTGGAGCACGCTGAAAAAGGGGGACAGTCACCAGGAAGACCCCCGGCGCGCCGGGGTCCCCGTTTTTCACGAGATGTGTCGAGCGTCGCTGAATTCGACAAGCTGTGAGCAAACGTGTTGATCCACAACGTCATTGCCGCTTGTTTCGTCGTGATCGCAAACAGGATCGACCTGTGCGATCCGCTACTCCTTTGGCCGTTCATACTCGAAGGGACTTCCCGAAAACGATGCTTATCGGAATTTTCGCCGACAGTCACGATCATCTGGATCACATACGCCGGGCTGTCGAAGTCTTTAATGACGCGGGATGCGAACTGGTTGTATTCGCAGGCGATCTGGTCTCATCGTTCGCTGTCCCGCCACTTCGCCAGTTGAACTGCAAAGTCATCGCTTGCTTCGGCGACAACGAAGGTAACAAACCGGGAGTCACCGCAGGTATGCGTATCATCGGCACGATCGGCGAACCCCCGTTCGGATTCAAAACGGCCGACGGATGCCGGATCATGGTGGCGCACATGGAACGGTCGCTGCGAGACATTGGCGGCGAATTCGATGTTGCAATCTTTGCCCACACACACAAGCCGAGTATCACACGCGACGAATTCGGGCGATTATGGATTAACCCTGGCGAGACGAGTGGATGGTCGTACGGGCGTCCGTCGGTGGCAATGCTCGATACGGCAACTCGCGACGCCAGGATTGTGCTATTGTCCCGATCGAGCGAGGATAATTTGACGCCGGGGCCAGATGTGACAGATTAGCCGGGTTCGTCCGCTGGCAGTGGAATAGCGCCACCTGACGGTTTTCCGTGACCCGCCTGGATGTACACGGCTCGCTCGCGAGCGTAATCAGAGGGACTCGTCATTTCGGTCCCCTCGCCAACGGTCCCCTGAGACTCGGCGAAGTAGCGTTTCAGGTGCGCAACGCACCAGCCGCATCCCGTTCCCGCTCCACCACAGTCACTGATCTGACTTGCCCGTCGCGGTTGATGGACACGGATGAAGTTCAGAATCTTCCGTTTTGAAATATGAAAGCAATAGCAAATCGTATCGTCGGGTTCCACAAGTTCTCCAACGCGGTCTGGTCACTTTCGTCCGAATCAACGGGGACAGACACCAGGACGACCCCCGGCGCGCCGGGGTCCCTGTTTTTCAGCAAGCGCTACTCCATTTCCTACCGGTCGTCTGAATCACATTCAACAAACGCCAGCTTCCGCAGTGTCCGACAGACCGACATTCGGCAATTGGCGGTCTATCATAACACCTGCCATCCAACGCGCCACCTGCAGTTCGACGATATTAGCATACCAAATCGGGTAGCCGGTTGACGAATGCTGGCGATCGGTACACGATATCGCATCCGTCGTCCTGGACGTGCGGGACGTATTTCGGAGATGACAAAGGGTGGGCTCATCGCCTTCCTGATGAACTGACAGGAGTCCTCTTCCATGCTGTATGTTGCTTTGGCGATTTGTCTGACGGGACAAGCTGACGAAAAACTGTTTGTTGCCACCCCGTTGACTCAGACGGAACAATTCACTCCGGGAATCGAAGGTCCGCAATGCGATCGTGCGGGAAACATTTATGCCGTTAATTTTGGCGTACAGCAGACGATTGGAAAGGTTTCGCCAACCGGTCGGGCAGAGCTGTTCGTGACATTGCCGGGGAATAGTACCGGGAACGGAATCGTTTTCGATCCGAAAGGACGGATGTATGTCGCCGACTATACCGGGCACAACGTGCTGCGTATCGATATGGCGACTCGCAAGATCGACGTTTTTGCTCACAATGACGAGATGAACCAGCCGAATGACCTGGCGATCGCTCCTGACGGAACTCTGTACGCCAGCGATCCGAGTTGGGAAAAATCGACCGGGCAATTGTGGAAGATCGATACCAGCGGCCACTCGCAGAAGATCGCCTCGAATATGGGTACGACTAACGGGATTGATGTCAGCCCGGATGGCAAAACGCTGTACGTGAACGAATCGATACAGAGAAATCTGTGGTCGTTCCCGATCATGCCGGATGGAACTACGGGTGAAAAGAAGTTGCTGAAACAGTTTCCTGATCAAGGATTTGACGGGATGCGCTGCGATGTTGACGGGAATCTGTATATCACACGCTACGGAAAAGGGACGGTCGCCGTGGTGACTCCCGATGGAAAAGAAGTGCGCGAAATCGATGTCCTGGGCAAACAGCCAAGCAATCTCTGTTTTGGTGGCCCCGACGGCCGAACGGTTTACGTGACGGAAGTCGAACATACCCGGATCGTCCGGTTTCGCGTCGACAAGCCAGGTCTCGCCTGGAAACGCTGGACCGACTCAAAGTAATCAACATACCGCGACTTTTTTCAATCAGAAACAAAGCCCCTTCATCAGGATATTGATCATCATGACACCACAAGAAATCGCGTTGAAACTCGGTCTGACGTTTCCCAAACAGGAACCTGGATATTTGAACCTGTGCATTCACACGGGCAACTTGCTGTTCACGTCCGGCCACGTGAGTGACCTGAAAGGAAAACTGGGTGCGGGAGTCAGTGTCGAGCAGGGGTACGCCGCAGCTCGCGATTGCATCGTGAAGATTCTGCGTTCGGTCCACACCACTCACGGGACTCTGGACGGACTACGCGTGATCAAGCTGCTTGGCTGCGTCAATTCGACGCTTGAATTCCATGAACAGCACCTGGTGATCAACGGTGCATCCGATCTGTTGCACGAGATCTTTGGAAAGACGACCGACGGCTACCACGCGCGCAGTGCGCTCGGGTTCGCTCAACTTCCCACGAATGCGGCTGTCGAAGTGGAAGCGATTTTTGAAATCAAGTCGTAATCACAGCCGGTTTTTGGCTTGTTCGCTCGCTCGCTGAAGTATTCCGCGTTCACGATCCGTCAGACTTTCAGAGCCACTCTCGTGGATCTTGGCAAGTATTGCATCGACCTGGTCATCAAGGTTGGAAATCGGTTCGGGCTGAAATACTTTGAGATTTCGAGCGGTCGTCGCGCGGCGCATCGAACGCCGCAGTTTCTGAAAATTGAGTAACTCGGTAAATCTCTCGAACCGCCATTTCTGGCGACGATACAGGTAAGCAAACGCGATTCCCCACAGATCTGACATATAGGCGATCGCCGCCCATGAGAGGATACCCGAATATGCCTGAGTGATGTGATAGACATCAACCGCGACGTAGATCCACAGCAGGATCCGAATCTGAACGGGAACCACCCAAAAGACCAGGATTTCCTGTGTGGGAAAATGTGTCGCAAACAGTGTCAATAACGCGAGAACGCACGGGCCAGCCCCATAAAGGGGGTAGGGCAGATTCAACTTCAGTCCGAAACCGCAGAAAATCACCCCACTCACCAGGGCGGACCCAAGGTAGAACCAGAGAATTTCGCGCGAGCCGTACATTCGTTCAAGGCTCGATCCGAGAAACCAGATACCGATCATGTTGAACACAAGTGAGAGCGGCGTGAACCGTTGGTGTACGAACACGTACGACACCAGCCGCCAGACCTGGCCCCGATAGACCTTTGTGTGATCGAGCTCAAACCATTCTTCGATGTACGACAATTCATGGCCGAAATCGCGATTGGCAACCCGCATCACAGCAGATGGATTGTGGATATCAGAGCGCTGCGAGACCATCGCAACGATCGAACCCGGCGCCTTTTCGACATCGAGACCATGCGTGAGAATCGACTGGAGGAAGAAAGTGACAACGGTGACGATAATCAGCCACTTCGTCGTTGGAACGTCTCGTCCCCAGGAAGGTGGTCGTGAATCGACGTCGTCACGCATGTAGTCGCGGCTGGTTGAACCCATCGTCCGTGTCGTTCTCTGTAATTCCGTTATTTCGCTTTGGTCAATTCACTGCGTTTTGCAGGCTGTGGCAACCGGCTTGTCATCTCGACGTTGGAAGTCTGCAATTGCTCAATGTCCGTCTGAACGCTTCGAACCGTGCGGCGCAGTTCGTCGATCATGCGCAAGACCTGATTTCGGCTCTCTTCTTCCTGAGCGATCGCTTCAACCAATCCTTCACGGTTTTCGACGGCGCCCCCGGCTTTTTTCGGCAGGACATCACCACCGATCAGTTCGGCTTCACGCAGTTTCAGCGTATCATTGGCTTGTGTCAACCGTTGCTTTTGACCTTCGAGCGTTCTGAGTCGGTCACCGAGAGTTTCCTCGAGCCTCAGAATTGCCGCCAACTGTTTATCGAAATTTTCGGCAAATCCGGGGGGCAACTGGTTGCGCCAGCGCCAATTTCCTGATTGCCATTCACGAATATCGTCGGGAGTCGCACGAAAATTGGGCTTTAAGGTAGCGGTGTTATCGCCGATTTCAACAGGCAGAAATCCACCCCGGTAAACGGTGGTCCCATCGGCAGCAATCTCGAATGCGTGCATTAACAATTTTTCGCGAACGCCATGCTGGGTACCGACATTGACCTGCAGCGTACCGTCAGCCGGGTTTGTAACGCTGGTCTGAACAACAGGCCAAAAACTTCCCCACAAGTCGCGGGATCGAAAAATCTCGTTTTTGACGGCGTCGATCTGGCGTTCGAGTTCTTCAACCTTCGGTTTCAAATCGTTGAACTTGGCTTTCGAAGCAATGGCCTTCGCAGTCCAGCTGTTTCGCACCTGAACCAGTTTAGCGGTGAGAACGGATGCAAAAATTGCTGAAATCACCACGAGGAACGCTAACACTTTGCCTAAAGTATGCATGACTCGATCCTTGGTCGCGAATCAAAACGGCGCTGAAATCGGACTTGACTATTATAGTCTTCTGCTCGCGTCGCAGAATATCTCAATGGGTCATTGGTGTGTTCGGCCCCGGTCGGGAAATCGGCAACCCGATCGGGCATCATCCGGGTCCAA
>JANXOO010001066.1 GCA_025353525.1 Schlesneria sp.
GTCGACTCGCCCAGGCTCCGCCGACTGGTGGTCGCTGAAGCCGTTGGTATCACCTGAAGTTCCTGTCGTCGAAGGGGTCACTCATCCGATCGACCGGTTTATTCGAGCGAGGCTCGCCAGGTCGAATATCACACCTTCGCATCGTGCAGATCGTCGCACCCTGATTCGTCGACTCTGTTTTGACCTGCACGGGCTACCCCCTTCGCCTTCAGAACTGGAGGCATTCGTCAACAATTCAGAATTCAGCGCTGACGATCTGCTTGTTGAAAAGCTGCTCGATTCGCCTCGGTATGGCGAACGCTGGGCGCGGCACTGGCTGGATACAATTCACTTTGCAGAGACGCACGGCTGTGGCCACGATTTGCCACGCGACAACGCATGGCGATTCCGCGATTATGTGATTGACGCTTTGAATTCCGACAAGCCCTGGTCGCGGTTCATTCGCGAACAGCTTGCAGCCGATAGTTTTTACCCCGACGAACCCAGGCTCACCGCAGCACTCGGGTTCCTCGGTGCAGGAGTCTTCGACCACAGCGCCTATCAGACTGCTCCGACGAACTTTGACTACCTCGACCGGGACGATCTCGTGACACAGACAATGGGAGCGTTTGCCAGCACAACAGCCAATTGCGCCCGCTGTCATGCTCACAAATTCGATCCGATCACTCAGGAGGACTACTATGCTTTGCAATCGGTGTTCGCAGGTATCATCGAAGGCGACATCACCTTTGACGACGATGTCGGGACATCGAACGA
The DNA here is from genome assembly GCA_025353525.1 of Schlesneria sp. Lineage (GTDB taxonomy): Bacteria > Planctomycetota > Planctomycetia > Planctomycetales > Planctomycetaceae > Schlesneria. The sequence continues at coordinate 757 of JANXOO010001066.1, forward strand.
GCGAAAACGCTATCAATCACTGATCGCCTCGGCCGAGGCCCAGGACCGCAACGTATTGCTGACGCCGGAAAATACAGCGATCGCGAGCGAATGGGCACAGCGTCAAAGGCCGCCCGTCAAGTGGACGCCGGTTGAATACAAAAGCTATGTCAGCAAAGACGGGGCAACCTTGTCGCTCAATGGAGATGTCATCGTCTCGAGCGGAGTCCGTCCGGACAACGATACATACACGGTCACCGCCACAGTGCCGCTGGCGACGATCACGTCTTTGCGCCTTGACGTGATTGCCGATCCGTCGTTGCCGATGGGCGGACCTGGACGACAGGACAACGGCAACCTGAC
>JANXOO010001138.1 GCA_025353525.1 Schlesneria sp.
CTCGACTCAACGCTGATTTCGGCATTGGGGATGTTGGCGTTGTGCTTCTGCAGTTTTGCACCAACGGCCAGGTTCGGCTGCCTGATGGCCGCCCAGATGGCGTTTTCATTGCTCGGCGAACTGGTTCTGCTACCCGCGATGCTTTGTTGCCGCCCTAACCGCAGATCGCCAGTGAACTCAGAAGAACTTGCGGTCGCAATGCCCTTCGACTCCAAAGTCGATGCAGAAGCAGAACCGGAAATTCATCCGTTCCCCGCCGAAAAACCGGCTATTCCAAGAAGAGTCCGAGCGGCGCAATAGCCAGTTGCACACAGGCCAGGGTGCTGCAAACCCGGGTTTGGCATTTGGAAAAGCGATCTTGATGAACAACTGGAATGTTTCAAGAATCCCCTTGCGCCGATGGAATGACCGACTGTAAAACTGGCGGATTCCTGAGCCCCAAAGGGGAGGGATTCGATAGCCCAGGGCGGAGTCTGCGGAGCTCCGGGTCTCCGGAAAAGTGTGATCCCTAAGCCCCATCGGGCAACGCCTTGAAGGAATTTTGCTCGGCAAAAGTTGCCCTGTCGCTCCGCGACAGGATCGCCGAATTGCAAAAACAGTGCTTGTGGAAATTAAGGTGACGAATTGGAAATACCTGAATGATGTTATTCGAAAGCTGAGACCTTGTGGTTACCGTGGGCAACGTAAAAACATGGTTGGGCTACGGCGATCCTGTCGAGGGACCGACAGGGCTACTTTCGCCGGGCAAAACTCCCTCACGGCGTTGCCCGGCGGGGCTGAGGCAGTAAACATTTCCTGCCCGATCACAATTCGCTGCCAATACCAGGTTTGCAGCACTCTGCACACAGGCTCAACCAGCGAAGGCCTCACTCAACCAGTCGGAACTTGCCATAGTTCTTGTCCGATAGCGGTTGCATGAACGATGTCAGACCCGCCCCGCCGTTGCGTTGTGTGACAACGCCAATCGTATGAATCGAAACCCGGCGAGTTCGATTGAAGTCGCTGAAATACCCGACAATCTGAGGTGGAGATCCATCAGTCGGTTCGCCATCCGACAGAAAATAAATGGCCTCGGGTTCGAGATCAAACGCGGCATTCAATGCCGAGCTCGAAACAGTCCCTGGCCCCAGCCCCCGTTCGACGATCAACCGTGACGCCTGTTCTTTGGCTTGCCTGGAGGCAGGAACCAGTCTGGGCAACCAGGTGGTTGCCGTAACGTCGAAAAACACCACATCGAACGCCACGGATTCCGGCAGTGATTCAATCGTCTTCAGCAACGCCTGTTTGGCCGCTTCCATCGGGGCACCGCGCATACTTCCGGACGTGTCAAGTACAAAGACGATTCGCTTGGCACAAATCGGGATTCCATAATAGTTCTGCTGCGTTTCATCCATCTTCGCTTCGGGAAGTTCTTTTCCCGTCGGAAGAAACTTGAAGTCGTCGCGGTTTTCTTTCCACCATTTCGCCCAGTTACGATCGTGATCCTTGAACTTTTGGCCGGTCAGTCGAGTCAGATATTCGACGACATCGGCCTGAATTAACCCCGAAGTCTTTGGCAACAGCTCAATCAGGAATCCGACGGCATCAGGTTGCCTGATCCGGGACATCGCCTGAACGACACATCGCCGATACCCGAAATGATTCTCGAAAGAATGAACCTTCGCGAGTAATTCCACCGATCGTTCGGCCTCGACATCCCCCTGCACTCCGAAATCATCGATCAGCGCCATGGGAATCAACAGATTGCCTCGAACCGAAACAGGCAGATCGTCGAGTAATTTGACCAGTTCGGATTGAATCGATTCGTCGGAGGTCGATGCGAGTGCTCGCAACAACTCGATCGCTGTCGTTTCGTGTTCGGACGATTTTCGAAATGATTTCCGGAGTTCGTCGAGCATCTCGTGAACGACCGCCCGTTCGCTGGCCAGTTGCTGCAAGCCGTGTCGCAGCGCCTCGCGAACCGTGGAATTGTCGTCAATCAATCCGCGTTTAAGCAGGATTTCGACTGTTTCCTTTTGAGCGAACCGAGCCATCGCAGTCACGGCCGCCGCGCGCATTGCCGGATCTTTCTTCTTCATGTCTTTCAGGAACGTCTGCTTCGCCGCCAGAAACACGGGGTCAGGCGGAGCAGCATCGACCGAAACGTCTGTCGCGAGCACAAGTGACAAAACAAACGTGAACCGCAACCAACTCGTCCGCATTCGCATGATTCGCTCCGACAACAAATCGATGACTCGCTCAAAGCAACCCGATCGCAGATTTCCCGCCGCTCTACTTCTCACGGCACAGCCGGAACGTTTTTTTACGCGGCGCAGAGATCTTCTCTCCCGATTGTACCTCGCGCGACGAGAATTGACGCAATCACACGGGACAATATTTGAACGGAACGCCAAAAATGTTCCAACGCGATTCGCGAAATACGGTAATTGATTTTTGTCACGTTCGATGCCCCCCTGTCTACTGCGATCAAGGAACGAATCTCTTCAACAACCCGGCTAACGCAATAACAAAACCCGTTCGATAACCCCGACAAATTCTGAATCATTCCCTGCTTCTGGCACATCGGAGATTTACATCTCCCGATTCCCGACAATTCTTGCAACACCCGCGTTGTCATGCCCACCAGGCGAAACGAGTGCGACTTCTGCCCCGTCGTTCGGTGGTGTTGTGAAACCGCGATTGGCGAAACAATCCCGTTTCATCCCGTGACTCGACGCACCCGCGGTATTTCTGCATTCGCTTCCCCCAAAATCCCGCATCGCCAAAAATAAATAAAATTAGTATTTATTTTCACTTTATTATCACTAAATTTTATTTCAACATGACTCAAATTAATCTTTCTGCCGACGCGTCAGATACAACTGCCACCCGAACGTGAATGGAACGGCTGACTGACGAAGATCGCAGTTTTGTAAAACGATTCTTGCTTGCATCCGGTTCCCTGAAGGCACTGGCTGAAGAGTACAAAATCAGTTACCCGACGGTGCGAATCAGGCTGGATCGATTGATCGAGAAAATCAAAGTGTTTGACGACATGCAAATCGTGTCGGCCTTCGAGCGTCAGATCCGCGCCTCACACGCCGATGGAAAAATTGATTTGGCAACAATGAAAGAACTTCTGGATGCCTGCCGCGAGGACCAGCATCGCGCACAATAAATTTGCGGAAGCGCCGAATGTGCGATGAACCACTCCGATGAGAGAGTGAGTGATACATCGTGCGGAACAAAACCTGACCTTTGCGTGAGGGGTACGCCCATCGGGCAACGCCGTGAAGGATTTTTAGATTGGAAAACAAAGCAGAACGA
>JANXOO010001158.1 GCA_025353525.1 Schlesneria sp.
GGCGGATGCGGATTTTTTTCTCGAACTTTTGCCGGGGCCGCGGGATCGGGACGGGTTACCAGACGGGATTCGCTTCTGGAAGACTCGGATCGAATCGGTCGACCCCGATGTGACGTTCTCCGTCGGGCTGATCTACGGACCGTCGGGTTGCGGCAAGTCATCGGCGATGAAAGCCGGACTGCTGCCGAGATTGGCGAAATCTGTCAAAGTGGTCTACCTGGAAGCGAGTGCCGAAGAGACGGAAATCCGTTTGCTCAAGGGATTGCGGCGACAGCTACCGGGCTTGCCGAGCGAACTCGGTCTGATCGAATCTCTGGCCGCGTTGCGGCGTGGCCGATTTCTGGAATCAGGCCAGAAAGTGCTGCTTGTGCTGGATCAATTCGAACAGTGGCTCCACGCCAGGCGAATGGACTCGAAGGCGGAACTGGTGCAGGCTTTGCGGCACTGCGACGGAAGTCGGATTCAATGTCTCGTCATGGTTCGTGATGACTTCTGGCTGGCCGTCAGTCGGTTTATGGGCCAGCTAGAGATAGAACTTGTTCAAGGACGGAACGTCGCTTTGGTTGACCTTTTCGACCCGTTACACGCTCGAAAAGTGTTGGCGGCGTTTGGTCGAGCTTACGGTCGACTGCCGGACAATCTCGGGCAAGTTTCTCACGAACAGGACGTGTTTCTCGATCGGGCCATTACCGGATTGGCTCAAGACGGCAAGGTGATCTCCGTTCGATTGGCCCTGTTCGCCGAGATGGTCAAGGGAAAACCGTGGACGAAGGACACTCTCAATGCCGTCGGCGGTATCGAAGGGGTTGGCGTGACGTTTCTTGAAGAAACGTTCACTACGGCGACGGCGTTGCCGCAACATCGGTTGCACCAAAAGGGAGCGCAAACGGTCCTGCGCGTGTTGCTGCCCGATGTGGGAACCGACATCAAGGGGGTGATGCGGTCGCAACAAGAATTGCTGGCAGCATCGGGTTATTCCGGTCGTCCGAAAGAGTTTGCCGATCTCCTTCGAATTCTCGACTCCGATCTTCGCCTGATGACGCCGACGGACCCGGAAGGGAGCGGAGAATTGGTGAGTGCGGCCGGTGAAAAGGGAGACGATGAAATCGGGGATGGGACTTCAACGGCTGCCTCGTCGTCACCTGCAAGCCGATATTACCAACTCACTCACGACTACCTCGTTCCGTCACTGCGAGACTGGTTGACTCGCAAGCAGAAGGAAACTCGACGTGGCCGAGCCGAATTGTTACTGGAAGATCGAGCGGCCGTGTGGAATGCGCGGCCCGAGAATCGGCAATTGCCTTCAATGTTCCAGTGGTTGCAGATCGCCTGCCTGGCACCAGGCAAGAATTGGACGCTGCCACAGCGAAAAATGATGCGGCAGGCAGGACGTTTGCATGTTCTGCGGAGCGGTGTGGCTGGCGTCATACTGGCGGTTGCGGCATATGTCAGCCTCTTCTTACAG
>JANXOO010001176.1 GCA_025353525.1 Schlesneria sp.
CTGTTGCCGAGCCGGCGACGTTAAAAAAGCAATGGCGTTTCCGAATCAAAGAAACGCGAACCCGAAAATCATACCCCACGTCGATGGGTGAACTAAACTCTTACCGACGCATTCCCCTGACCAATGCGACAGCACCCGTCCCCGCCGACACCGAAATTCAGATCATAAATCGAGTTTTTCATTTCGGTCCTCGGTGGGCTCCGCCCGCAAAAGGCCGACTTTTTCATTCAATTCGCCAACCAAACTTCGTCATTTGCAGCTTTTTGAACGCGACGGAATATTTTGACCACACGGCATCACGACATTGATCGCCGCTTCTGATGCGCTCGAGCGACACGCCAGATTCCGAAAACAACTGTTCGAGAAATCCAAAATACGGACCGCGGCCGACCGGAGTTTCAACCAAAACAGCCGCCGCCCACAGGGGGGGTGGATTAAACTCTTACGTATAGCAGTGTGCCGAAAAAGTAGAATGTCCCCTTTGTTTTTCTTCCGCAGGTCCTGTTGCATCATCAAACGACTCGGGGTGGGACCGCTCGCCGCAGGCCCCAATGCCGACTCGCTACCGATACAGCCCTTGGAATCCGCTATCAGCAGGCCCTTAAACGTGACTTCCTTTCCGGCCGCCCGCTTCTGCGTTCGCAGGTGCCAGCGAGCTGTTGCAGCCATGTGTTGTTCGAGGATCGCCTTGAGCCAGCCAATCAGTTCGGCCTCGGTCGCTCCTCGAAAGGCTGGGAAACCGTCAGCAGCGGCATAGCGTCATCAGGACCAGATCACTCTCACCGATTCGGCCCCGCAGCCGCTGATCGAACGATTCAGAGGCCCGTTTACGTAGTAAGTCGTGGAACCGATTGAGCAATCGCCCCAGTGCGGACTGATCTCCGGTCTTGGCCCGCATCAAGAAATCAGGATTATCCATCACTCCGACTCATTCACTACGGCAGTTCCTGGCGGGAGAAAACAACATCGCAAGGAGTTCGGCAGTATACTCTTGCGGGATACTAAAAACCTGCCAGCCGTGCGAAGATGGGTCGTCGACGGCCAACTGACCGTACCGGATCAACTGCCGAGCAGTGCGACGTTCCACACCTGACACCGAACTATGTTGAAGGAACGGTATGACCACTCTGACCATCACAGTTGCCGATCATGACGAGACCGGCTGGCGGTTCGACAACACATACTCACGGCTCCCGGAAGTCCTTTTCGCGCCGGCGATCCCGGCTCGCGTGCGGGCACCGCGGGTATCGATTTTGAACGATCGGCTGGCACTCGAACTCGGGCTCACCTTCAGCACGCTGTCATCGGAAGCCGCCGCGAGCCTGTTCGCTGGTCAAGACCTGCCAAACGGTTGCCAACCGATCGCGCAGGCGTACGCCGGACACCAGTATGGCGGCTTCACGATGCTCGGTGACGGCCGTGCGATTCTGCTCGGTGAGCACCGGATAACCTCGGGGCGGCTCGTCGATATCCAATTGAAGGGAGCAGGACAAACGCATTACTCGCGCCGTGGGGATGGCCGCGCTGCCCTCGGGCCGATGCTGCGGGAGTATCTTATCAGCGAAGCAATGGCGGCACTCGGCATTCCTACGACGCGAAGTCTTGCGGTCGTCACCACCGGCGAAAAGGTCCACCGAGCATCCGCCTTGCGAGGTGCAATTCTGACCCGCGTGGCCGCCAGTCACATTCGAGTCGGAACCTTCGAGTATTTGTCAGCCCTTCAAGACGTACCAAATCTGCGGGTGCTGGCCGACTACGCGATCGAGCGTCACTACCCGGAATTGGTTGATGGACCGCAAAAGTATGTTGAGTTTTTCCGAGCGGTCACCGACCGCCAAGCCTCGCTCATCGCCCGCTGGCAACTCATCGGGTTCATCCATGGAGTCATGAACACCGATAACATGGCGATTTCCGGGGAGACGATTGACTATGGCCCATGTGCCTTCATGAACGCCTACGACCCGGACACAGTATTCAGTTCGATCGATCACGCTGGCCGTTACCGATACGGCAATCAACCCCGGATTGCGCAGTGGAACCTGGCCCGCTTGGCCGAGACACTATTGCCACTTTTGGATTCTGATCCAGAGAAAGCGGTTACCAGTGCCACGGAAATTCTAGGCGAATATCCCGCCCTCTTCGAGCGTTACTGGCTTGGGGGGATGCGGAAGAAGCTGGGACTCCAGACGGCGGAAGCCGCCGATGAAGACTTGGTTCGGAAATTGCTCGACTGGATGCAAAACTCTCGGGCCGACTTTACCAACACTTTTCGCGACCTGTCGTCGGAGGAGTTGGTCGGCGACCGGTATCGGGACCCGGACTTTCTGACCTGGTATTCACGATGGCAGCTTCGGCTCAATCGTGAGGCCCGTTCCAAGACGTCGGCCTATGCCTTGATGCGGGCCGTCAACCCTGCCGTCATTCCGCGAAACCACCGAGTGGAGGAAGCCCTTAGCGCTGCGGAGGATCGTGACGATTTATCGGTGATGCATCAATTGCTGGCGGTGTTGGGGGCTCCATATGAAGGGGGAACCGACTCGACTCGGTATCGGGATCCGCCATCGGATGATGGCGACTACCGAACGTTTTGTGGAACTTAGCCCTCAGGCTGATTTTGCGGGATTGGTTTCGTGTCGTGTCATACCTTGCCATGGAGTACAGGCCCGAATGGCCTGCGTGTATTGCCGCTGAGCTCTCTGTTGCAGCCGCGAATAGAATTCAAAACTTTTTCGGTCCTGAGGGTTCATCTCGGCCATCTTGCATTCGGCGAAGCTCAATTGGACCCAAGTCGAAAGAATGCGCTCCACCAGCAAGCGGCTGACCGATTTGTAGTTTACCGGGAATTGGGACCGCAGGTCTTCCAGTTTCTTGGTGGATACCTTCCGAAACACAGGGTCATTCCCAACCATCAACGTCATCCACTTTGCCCGTGCGAGACCCGCAAGATCGCCGAGCCGATGAATCAGGCTTGGGAACAACCCGCGTCCGGCCAGAGACTCTTCGGATGCGCAATGAGCGAGACTTCGCTAATCAAACGTTGGCAATATGATGGCATTGTTGCTTCCGCCGTATGGTCGATTCCTTAAAGCTGCCGCCGCTTTGCCTGCCAGACCAAATCCAATCTCCACTCGAACTGCTGGTACCTTGACGCGCTCCGGCTGAAACCCACAGACACCCCATCGGGCGCAAGCTTCCGGGCCGAATAACCCGAACGACAATCAGCCAGAACCCGATTGAGGTCCCTTTTCACGCTGCGCCCATTGGACAGCTACCAAGGGGGTGATTCAAGAAAGTCAAGTCGCAGCTTTCCGGGCAAGGTGCAAATAGATGACGCCCATTAATTTCGAACGCTGTGCGATGATTTCAAAACCCGCCTTGTTCAACGCGTCGTTGAACTCTCGATTGGTCGCATAATGCTGAATGGAATGCGCCAGATAAGCATACGCCGCCGGTTCACCGTGCCAAAGCCATCCATAGAAGTGACACGTAACGAGCAACGATTTGTGAAAGAGGTATTTCGCAATCGGATTCTCAAGGCGAGCGAAATCGATCGAGGCCAGGTAGCCCCCCGGTTTCAGGATTCGATGGATCTCCGCAAGTCCCAGGCGATAATCCGGGCAGTTCCGCAGCCCATAACTGACCGAGACGACGTCCACACTGCCGCTCGGCAGTTCAGTCGCCATGAGGTCACCCACCCGAAATTCAACATTCTGAACCTGACATTGAATACGATTCTTCTCCGCCAAATCGATCATGCTTTCCGTCAGATCGATGCCGATTACCTTTCCCTCAGGCACGAGCGGAGCAAATGCGAAAGCCAAATCGCCCGTTCCTGTGGCCAAGTCCACGATGTCGTGCCCCGGTTCCAGTTTCGACTTCACCTGCTGGACAAGATCGCGTTTCCATGCCTGATCCATTCCGAAAGAACTGTAGCGTGTGAACCGATCGTAGGAGCTGGAGACAATCGCGAACGCCGTATTGACATAAGATTGCTTTCGTGCCGGATCGAGAAGATATTCATCACGATTGACATTCTTTAAGTCGAGACGTTCATTCATCGTTTGCAGTTCTGCCCGTATTAAGGTGAAAAGGAGGTAAGGGTGCAATCAATTGTCGTCCGGGACGAGCCACAACGACTTCCTCTTGCCGATTGTTCTTCCATGGTCATTCCTATACCAACACGCCTCGCACTAACCGAAACAGCTTCGACCACCCAGGCCAAAACGACGCTTCCCCCATCTGTGCTGAATAGAAACTCTGCAGGATGTCCGGGTTTCGCTGCATCGCTAAAATGAATCGATCGAAGCAGTACGGGTGCCGATGGAGAGACAATAACAAGCGGGTGGCTATCGCATAAGGCCGTATGATGCGGCGATAAGCATGCTCATAGGGCAAGAGCTGACGACGCAGAATCGTCTTCGGTGCCTTTTTCAAAAGTGGTACGACCGTATGCTCCAAAGAAAGTGCCTGTGCAAATGCAAGGCTGATCCCTTCACCCGTGCAGGCATCCAAATAGCCTCCTGCGTCTCCCAAAAGAAGGATCCCATCGGCGATTTGGCGTTTTGCCTGACGATAAAGTGGCCCGATTCCGCGTGATTGGCTGCTGGTTGGCACACCGCGCAGGCGCTCATCGATCTCGGGAAACATTCGTAGCAACGAGGGGATCATCTGCGGTCCGCCGCGTGCTGAGCCGTAACGCGCCATGTCCCACAAGAAGGCCACGCCAATCGTGTTGTTTCCACAAGGAGTCACGTAGACTTCAATCGCCGCCCCGTGCCGCACCTCGACGTAATCACTCCAGGGAGGTATCGCAAAGTGTTGCCGTGCTCCCAGCCGCCGCGTTCTTCCGTTCACTCCTTCCAACCCTGCCCAGCGGCGAACCTGAGAATTGAGTCCGTCTGCACCAATAACGAGACGAGTTTTTACAGTTCGATCCCGAAGATGGACCTCCATCCCCTCGGCGGCCCTGGAGACACCTCGCACTGGAGCCTCAAGGATTTCCAGGTTGCGCCACTGCAGAGCGGCCTGTCCAAGTGCAAGGGAAAGGCTCACGCGCCGAATTCCGAGTCCCGGTCCTTCCAAAAACGGAGCTTCCGCCGTACGCCCTGACGACGTACGAATCCGAATTCCCTGGAAAGGATATGTCTCCGCCGGATCGAGGAATGACATAACTCCCAGTGCCTGCAAGTGGCGCAAACCGGGAGGGAGCAAGCCTTCGCCACAAGGTTTGTCGATCGGTAAGCGATGTTGATCGCAGACGAGGACATGCAAGCCATTTCGTGCCAGAACGATGCTCGCCGCTAATCCTGCTGGACCAGCTCCAACAATCACGGCATCGTAAAAGATCGGCATTTCAAACAAAGTCGTTCAAACCCGCAGGCGAATCAGCGAGAGGTCTTGCTCACGAGGTTGGAATGGATAACGACACAACCTCACCAAAGGAATCATAGGAAGAACTTGTTCTTGAAGCGAATTTCTCAAAAACAAAGTGTCATACTGCGGAGCCCGGCAGGTGCCCGTAATGAGGATTTCGAATGAATGTGAAGATGAATGAAATGCAGAATGGGGAGGCGAGCGGTCGATGAGGACCGGTTGCCGGAGGACGCTCCAGTGAAAACAGAACGGCATAGGCGGGTAGCAGAGTTCTTTGGACGATGGCAATCGCTGCAATGACTCTCGGGCAGCGTGATTGACATCCTGCTCACAGGGAATTCCCTCTGATTCAACCGATTGCGGAAACACCAACAGGGCTGACACGGCGATGTCCTCACGGGCAATCACACTCGCAGAAAAAGCTTACGGCGATACATCCAAAAGAGGATCAGCCATTCGATGAATAGCACTGCTGCGCCGAGAAGGAACGGCTGATAAGGCTCGCCTGCTAAACGGAACAGAGATTCGCCCAGATTCGTTTTCAAGGCCCGCTCGATAAAGTCGTCCCAGAGATGTGCGATCAGGTAAGCGGCGATCGAATTCATGCCGACGACGACGAAAACGAACGACCAGGCTTTACGATTTGCCACTTCAATCACCGCATACAGTGCGGCCAGGACCAAAAAACACCATCCGCCACTGAAGAGGACCCAACTGGGCGTCCAGATCTTTTTGACGATCGGACAAACTCCGACCACATCCAGACCCCATCCACCGGCGAGACCAATCAGACCGGCAAGGACCAGCCAGATAAGCTTGGCACGCGAGGATTGTGGACTGCACAGCACTTCGCCAGCCAGCAGTCCCAGAATCATCGTTCCCAATGTTGGAATGAAACTGAGTGTGGAATAGCCTCCGCCGTTGTGGGTAAATGGGGCTGCGCGAGGAAAGAGATTCAGGAACCAGGTATCAAAGGCCCAGGCCGGATTCGTATTCAGACCCCAGTGAGCGGCGAACCCGGTCAGATGTTGCGAATTGGGATCGAGGTGGATTTTGGACCAATCGAAGTCGGGGCCCGGTAGCGGATACATCGCGAACCACAACCAGTATCCAAACAAAATCGTGACCAGGGCGCCCCATTGAACTCGGACGGAGCAGATCGCCAACAGGTACAGAAATCCGTATCCCAATCCAATCTGGGAAAGTGTGTCTTCAAACGTCCAGTTCGTCTGAGTTGCGTGCGTGGACCGCAGGAAGACGCCCAGAAGGACCAAGGTCAAGGCTCGCCAGAAGGCGTGAGCCGTTAGTAGCCAAAGTGGTTGTCCGAACTGCGATCTTCGTCGTAACGACAGCGGTAACGCGACACCAACCAGAAACGAGAATGAAGGCTGAATCAAATCGTGCAGGTTGCAACCCGTCCATTCGACGTGTGATTGCTGTTGCGCAAGAAACTCCCACAACCTGTTGTTGGGAATCGCTTGCGAAACCCTACGCAGTTTCAGGACTTCGCCCATCATCAGCAACATGACGAAACCACGATACACGTCCACGGAGGTGAGGCGTACGGGTGTGAAATCGGCTCGAAGTGTATCTCTCATCGTTCGTTTTCCCAATCGGGGCCGCTCGAGTTGGACATCAGTTCAACATTGCTGTTCGTATCCAGTGGCATTGCGGCACCGGAACCATGAAAAAAAACAAAGGGGACATTCTACTTTTGTAGAATGTCCCCTCAAATCGGGCTGACAGGATTTGAACCTGCGACCTCTTGACCCCCAGACAGCCAAAATCGAACCGCAATTTCAATGGAAATGCCGTATTTCGTAGCGTATTGTACGCTA
>JANXOO010001179.1 GCA_025353525.1 Schlesneria sp.
TCTCACCACACGACGGAAGATGTCGGCATCTGCCTGGGGAAAGCATTGCTTCAGGCGGCGGGCGACAAACATGGACTGGCTCGCTACGGTTCCATGACACTTCCGATGGAAGAAACGCTGGTCACGTCGGCACTCGACCTGAGTGGTCGTGTCAAATTCGTCTACAAGGTCGAATTCCCGACAGAAAAGATCGGCCAGTTCGATACCGAACTGATTGAAGAGTTCTGGCAAGCGGTCGCATCGAATGCGCAGATGAACCTGCACCTGGTTCTGGTCCACGGGACCAACAGCCATCACATTGCCGAGGGTCTTTTCAAAGCCACCGCCAGGGCCCTGCGTCAAGCCACAACGGTCGACCCGCGTCAAGTCGGCGTTCCTTCGTCAAAGGGGACGCTGTAATACTCTTGAATGTGCCTGGTGTCCCCGGTAGCATCGCAGTCAGTACCCCGCCTTCGAGAGACCTCTGCCGTGTTCGATACGGGGCTTGTGCGTTGACCCTACAACTTTTTCGTGAGGGAACCTGGCAGTCCGGCCGCGTGTATATCCGTCATCGCATTTCGGTGCGATCACGGCTCACACAACCCGGTTGTGCGGTTCCCCCCTGAATCCACTGGGTTCAGAACCTCAGCATTCCAACGGCACTGGCGGAGGTCTCTTTTATGGCACTGTTCGATCGGATCGAAGCGGAAAACCGCGACGCCGTTCGACCGCTGGCGGCGCGGATGCGCCCCAGAACACTTGATGAATTCGTCGGGCAAAGGCACATTCTTGCCCCCGGCAAATTACTGCGGCGGATGCTCGAAGCCGACCGGATTACATCGGTCGTATTCTATGGTCCACCCGGAACCGGCAAGACATCGCTCGCAGAATTGATCGCGAAACATACTCGACGTACCTTTCGGTCGCTGAATGCTGCCGCGGCGGGCGTCAAAGAACTGCGAGAGGTGCTCGACCGGGCACGGGACGAAGTCTGTACCGGCGGGCAGCGAACGGTTCTGTTTATCGACGAACTGCATCACTTCAATAAGCAGCAGCAAAATGTCCTGCTGCCCGATGTCGAAGAAGGCGTCATCGCACTCGTCGCAGCGACGACGGCCAATCCGTTTTTCGCTCTGATTGCTCCGTTGCTCAGCCGCAGTCAGATTTTTGAGTTGCAGCCACTGCCGATTGAAGATGTCGTTCAATTACTCGAACGATCGCTGACGGACACGGTTCGCGGACTGGGTTCAAAAAAAGTCACCGCGACGCCCGAGGCCCTTGAGTTTCTGGCCACGATTTGCGACGGCGATGCACGCCGGGCGTTGTCTGCGCTCGAAATCGGCGTCCTGTCACTCGAATCGAACAAAACAATTCTGGATCTGGCGGCGGCGGAAGAATCAATCCAGAAAAAACAGATCCGGTATGATGCAGACGGAGACGATCACTACGACGCCGCGAGCGCTTTGATCAAAAGTATTCGCGGCAGTGACCCGGATGCCGCCATTTACTGGATGGCCAGAATGTTAGAGGCAGGTGAAGAGCCCCGTTTCGTTGCCCGCCGGCTTGTGATTTCCGCTTCCGAGGATATCGGGAACGCGGATCCGCAAGGGTTGATTCTCGCGCAGTCCGCCGCCGCTGCGACTGAATTCATCGGGATGCCGGAATGCAGAATCATTCTCGCTCAGGCGGCGACATACCTGGCTCTTGCACCCAAATCAAATGCTTCGTACCTGGCGATCGACGCTGCCATGGACGACGTTCGCAACTCGCGGTTGCTGCCGGTGCCAATTCAACTTCGCGACGGACATTACAAAGGTGCCCAACGTCTTGGCCACGGTGACGGATACGAGTATCCGCACGATGCGAAAGAGGGATGGGTACCACAGGATTACCTGGGCGTCGACCGAAACTATTACGAACCGGTCGAACGCGGTGCCGAAATCGAGATGAAACGGCGGCTAAACGACTTGCGGCAACGACGCCGCGAATCCCTGGGTGGGAAATGATTCAACCTGTCCGTTCCCTCAGACGCTCTGCAACAACGATGGCAACGGCGGCATTGAATTTCGTGTATCCACCCGCATGCCTGTTTTGCGGTCGCGATGTCGAATCCGCTCGTCCGGGTTTCTGCGAGACTTGCCTGGCAACGTTAAAGCCTGCGATTTCGAACGAGTGTCCGCGTTGTGGAGCTCCTGTGGGGCCGTATACCGATGTCACAAAGGGGTGCGCACAGTGTCGCCGGGAATCGTATGCGTTTGATCTCGTGATACGACTCGGCATCTACGACGGTGAAATGCGATTGGCCTGTCTGCGAGCCAAAGCAACAAGTGGCAGTGGAATTGCGAGAGCGCTTGCAGATGTTTTGGTCGATCAAAAAATCGTCGAGCTTCGCGATGCCAAATTCGATTTTGTCATTCCGGTTCCCGAGCATTGGTCGCGACGATTGCTTCATCCGTATTATGCGGCGGAAACGGTCTCGCGCCAGATTGCACAGCGACTGGAGATCCGTTGGAGTCGCTCGATTCTCTGCAAAACGCGTCGCACTCCGAAACAAGCCACGAGTCCGACGCCACAACGACGCCAACAGCAACAGGGGAGTTTTGCTGTCGGCAACCACAAGCACGTAACAGGTAAAACAATTTTGCTCGTCGACGATATCCTCACAACGGGCTCTACGGCGACGGCCGCAGCGCAGTCGTTGAAGAAGGCGGGAGCCAAACGTGTCGTCGTCGCCGTGATTGCCGTCAGTCCACTCAAGCAATGACT
Source organism: Schlesneria sp. (assembly GCA_025353525.1). GTDB lineage: Bacteria > Planctomycetota > Planctomycetia > Planctomycetales > Planctomycetaceae > Schlesneria. The sequence continues at coordinate 2,746 of JANXOO010001179.1, forward strand.
CTGTATCGTTCGATAAGTTCCAGGAGCCAGATCTATGTCGTTTCGCGTTACACTTTGTCTTTCGATGCTGGCTGCGAGCCTTGCGTTTTCGAGTCGTTCGAATGCGGCAGATTCCGATGGCAAGAAATACGTCATCATCCATGCCGATGATGCCGGGATGTCCCATTCAGTCAATGTCGGCACGATTGAGGCGATGGAAAAGGGTTGTGTGTCGTCGGCCAGTATTATGGTCCCATGCCCCTGGTTTCAGGAAATTGCGATTTATGCGAAAGAGCATCCTGAACGTGATTTCGGACTCCATTTGACGCTTAATTCCGAATGGAAAACTTACCGCTGGGGTCCCGTTGCCCCTCGCGACAAAGTCCCGTCGTTACTCGACAAAGAAGGTTTCTTGCATCCCGATGTCCCCTCCGTTGCGGCTAATGCCAGGTCGAGCGAAGTCGAAATCGAGCTACGAGCACAGATCGGGCGAGCTCTTGAATTTGGCGTCCCTGTGACACATCTCGACACGCATATGGGAGCTCTCGTCTGCCGTCCGGACCTTGTCGATGTCTACGTCAACCTGGGAATCGAATTCAATCTGCCAGTCCTCTTTATCCGAAATGTCCACAAGGACGAACGGACTGCGAAAGAATATCCCGCGCTGGCGGACAAGGCCGCTGAGCTGACACTCGCGCTGGATGCCGTGAAACTTCCAATCCTGGATACGCTGGCTCAGTTTTACGGAGGTGAATCACAGGAAAAGCGGAAAGAAACCTACCTGAAATCGCTTCGTGAATTAAAGCCTGGAGTCACTGAAATCATTATTCATTGCGGAGTCGACGACGCCGAGCTTCGGGCGATCACCAGCAGTCACCTGAATCGCGACGGTGACCGTCGTATTTTCACCAATCCTGAAATAGTGGATGCCATCAGGAATCTCGGGATTGAAATCATTTCGTGGAAGCAGTTTCACGCAATGTCGAAACTCAGATAGATCCCCTGCGATGTATGAATGAAATTGTGAGAGACCCTCAGAATGTCAAAGGGCATAAAAGATTCATTGGAGGAGTTCCGAAACGCCGTCATTGCGGCTGGCGATTTGTCAGACCCAAAGGCACAGAACAAGGCGGCTCATAAACTCCAAGACTGCTATAAGGCCCTCTGCATGACCGAAGAAGGAATGGCTGGACTCATTGACCTAATGTCAGACGGCGATGCTGGGGTTCGACTCTCTGCCGCCGCTCGGTGTCTGCAATGGGTGCCGGAGCAAGCAGAGTCTGTGTTGGAGGCGTTGCGTTGCATGAATGCATTTCCAATCTCCTTTGAAGCAGAAATGACACTTGAACAGTTCCGCAAAGGACGTCTCTC
>JANXOO010001196.1 GCA_025353525.1 Schlesneria sp.
CAAATCGTCATCTCGCGCAGCTGGTTTGGCTCGCGACGTTGTCGCTCAAGACGTTCCAGCATCCGGTCAAGCTGGTTCGTTTGCAAATAGAGTTCAACCAGTCTGGGTACGACGCCCAAACGGTCATCCAGATTCGCGGCTTTGTCGAATGCCCGCCAATACAGTTCGATGGCTTCTCCTGTCCGAAATTGCTCACCCAGTGCCGACGCAAGCAACAGCAATCCTTTCGGTTCTCCGGGATTCACACGAACCGAACGTCGCAATGCTGCCAGCCCTTCTTCGTTTTCGCCCAGTTGAAAACAGAGTTGGCTGAAGAATTCATACAGTTCCGGGTTGCCAGGTGCTGCGGCGATCAGATCGCGACCTGCCTGGATCGCCTTGTCGCGTCGACCGAGTTTCTGTTCGAGGGTCGCCACCTGTTTCAGGTACTCGGTCCGGTAACGGCGGTCGATGACCGCCAGTTTCGTATTGATTTCGACTGCAGCCATCAGGTTATTCTGTGCCTCGTGAATCCGGGCACTCGCCATCAGGATCGGCACCGATTGCGGGGCGATCACACTCGCCTTGGTGATCGAGGCCGCAGCGTCTTTCAACTGACGTTCGGATTCGTACGCGCGGGCCAGCCAGAACCAGCGGTCGGAATCGGTTTGGTCGGTGTTTTTGACGAGTTCCCCGATTCGGTCTTTGAGCTTGTCGAGCGCTTGCAGCTCTCGCAAATCGCGTACGATCCATGCTTCTCGCTCTTCGTCATTTGCTGCCAACTTTTTCACGATGGCAAGTTGATGCAGTGATTCGTCGTGTTTCTCGGCCTGTGCGAGCAAATCGACCTGCTTGAGTTGCAGTGAAAAATCTTTCGGGTCGAGCTTACAGGCTTCGGCGTTGGTTTCGACGGCTTCAGCCAGGTACCCGAAACTCGACAGAACTTCGGCCAGCCGCGCAAGATTGGGAGCTGTCTTCAGTTTGCCGGCAGCAATCGCACGCCATGTCGCCAACGCTTCGTCCTTACGTTTCAGCGAATGGAAGTACTCGCCGAGATATTCCCGATACTGGGCCTGATCCGGGGCGAGTTTGATTGCCAATTGATAAAGTGCGAGTGCCTCGTCAGTCATGTCTGCCTGACGGAAAAGTTCACTGACTTGCGACGCCACCAGCGCATCTTTTGGACGGGCATTTGTCAGTCGTCGCCAAACGGCGGCCGCGTCTTTCTTCCGCGTCGCCTCGTCGCGCCCGGTATCCTTCAGAATCAGTCGACCCCAGTCGCGCAGCGTATCGGGATTATTCGGTTCGAATTTGTCGAGTTGTTCGTATTGAGCAATCGCTTCGGGGTACTTTTGTTCGTACACCAATTGGCCAATCAGCGCATTTCGCAATTCCTTTTTCTTCGGGGCGAGTTTCAGTCCTTTTTCGAGCCAGGCTTGCGCTTCGGGGCTGCGACCCAACCCGGCCAGCAATCGCGCCAGTCGTGATACCGAATCGAGATCCTCAGGATTCTTTTTGATCCAGTCCTCGTAATAGGCGATCAATCCCGATTGATCATCTGTTCGCAAGTAGACGGCTTCGATCCGGCGTCGAACTTCGCGAAATAGCCAATTGTCCGGGTTCAGTTGCCCCAGCAGTTTCTCAAATTCCCCGATGGCGACATCCGATTTTCCGAGCCGCACTTTGATATCGGCAGCTTCCATCTGAAACAGCGATTGGCGGTACTTGTCTTTGGTCGATTTGACCAGTGCTTCGTAACGTGGCAATGCGGCCTCATATTCGTTTTCTTCAAGTAACGTTGTTGCGATCTGCTCCTGAACTCGAACGTCGTTCGGAAACTGCTTTTCAAGTCGACTCCAGACCCCAAGTGCCTCTTTTGATTTTTGAGCCCGCTGATAAACGCGGCCCAACGCCTGATAAACATCGAGCAAATCGGCCTGAGCCGGTTTGCGCTGGATCGAACGTTCGAGCGCCTCGGCCGCTTTGTCCGGTTGGCCGACCAGCACGAGTGATTGCCCGAGATAGTACGAGGCGAGCGAATTATCGGTCGCCAGTTTCTCGGCCCGTTCGAATGCGGCAACAGCGAGTGAATCCTGGCCACGAAGCGATTCGAGCAACCCGACGAGCATCCATGACGGGGCAACTTCAGCCCCTTTGCCTGTCGTCGTTTTTGAGCGATAACCGGCGATCAGGTTGTCGAGAGACCCACGTTCGACGTGATACCCGTAAACCTTGTCGAGTGCCGTTCCACGTCGCGGATTCTTTTCAAGAACCGTTACAAACTTGTCGGCCACCGACTTCTCTTTGGCTTCATCAGGATCAATCTCCTGAGCGGCAATCAAACCCGTAGAAATCAAAATCAGAATGAAACCGATCACCCGCCAGGCAATCCGGAAAGCAAAACCAGGAATGCCATACTGTTGGAGTTCAGGCTTTAGCCTGTCTTCTCTCCCCACATCATCAAAACCGGAAACATTCGTCCGTCGAAGACCAGGCGTTAGCCTGTCAGCACAAACACAGCCACGAAGTGAACCCATCACACGAGCCTCCGGATCAAGTAGCCTTGCGGTCCCGATTTTCGTCACTCGACAGGACTCTCAACGAGTCCTGCGAAGTCAGAATGAGAAGAATCAGGAGCAGTCAGAAAGTTGCATCCTAGGCATTTTGTCTTGTTCGACTTGCGTTGTGAAGTCTTCTGCGACAGAATTTTGAAAATCGAGGCGCACTTCAAATTGCGCGGACCGTCAATTCGTGATCCTCGATTCGATTTTTCCACCACGCCAAAAGAGACTTGTACCGCCCGATACAATCGCACGACTGACCGAACCGAGACTCACCTGAAACGATTCACACGAGGAGCCCGACCGCATGCCAACGACTGACGAGACGCAACAATTGTGTGACCGGTTTCGCTCGGACTTCAAAACACTGCGAGACGAAATCGGCAAAGTCATCGTTGGTAACGAAGACATTATTCGCGGAACGCTGACGTGCCTGATCGGTGGAGGTCACGTGCTTCTCGAAGGCGTTCCGGGGCTTGGAAAGACGATGCTCGTGCGAACGCTTGCCGACGCGCTGCACCTCAAGTTCAGTCGCGTTCAGTTCACGCCCGACCTGATGCCTGCCGACCTGCTGGGTACGAACGTGGTTCTGGAAACTCCCGACAAGCAGAAGAAATTCGAGTTTCAGCAGGGGCCGGTCTTCACCAATGTGCTGCTGGCCGACGAAATCAACCGGGCGACCCCTAAAACACAATCGGCATTGCTGGAAGCCATGCAAGAGCACACCGTGACGATCGCCGGGCAAACCTACAAACTTCCGGAACCGTTTTTCGTTCTGGCGACGCAAAACCCGCTGGAAATGGAAGGGACGTATCCGTTACCGGAAGCACAACTCGATCGCTTCTTCAGCAAGCTGATCGTCA
>JANXOO010000438.1 GCA_025353525.1 Schlesneria sp.
CGGCGAGTCGGCCACGACCGGATTGAAATCATTATTCCAGGCGCCGATCCGGATCTGGTCGAGCAGAAGAAGCGATTGATTACGAAGCTGGGCAGTCTTGAATTCGGGATCGTTGCTAACTACAAGGATCACAAGACGGAAATCGAAAAGGCAATGCGTCTGCCGCCCGGCAACAATGAAGTCCGGAACTCCGAGAATCGCATCACATCCTCATGGCGCGATGTTGTCGAAGAAAAATCGGGCAATGATGGTCAACACGCCGTCCGGGAAGTCCAGAAAATGGACGAGGTGACTCACGAACCGAAGACTGTCACCCAGTTCCTGATCATTCACGATATTCCCGAGCGTACCGTCACGGGAATACTCCTGAATCATGCTTCATCGCGACCCGACTCAAGCGGGAATCCGGCAGTTTCATTCCAGTTCAATCCGCGAGGCGCCGCTCTGTTTGGATCGCTCACTGGTCGCAATCTGCCCAGCACGACCGATAAGTTTGAACGCAAACTGGCAATTTTGCTCGATGGAAAAGTCCAATCGGCTCCGGTCATCAGATCACGCATCAATGATTCGGGAGAAATTACTGGCCGGTTCACTTCGAAAGAAGTGGATGAACTTGTCGGAGTGCTGAATGCGGGGGCATTGGACGTGCCACTGAAACAAACGCCGATCAGTGAATTCACGATCAGTCCTCTGCTGGGCGTTGATGTTCAGGAAAAGGGGATCACGGCAATTGTCGTTTCGGGCGTCGTCGTGTTCGCCTTCGTGATCGTCTACTACCGCCTGGCAGGGCTGATCGCGGCACTTAGCCTGGTACTCAACTTGCTGATGGTGGTCGGTTCGATGGCCTTCATTTCGGCGACATTCACGTTGCCCGGTCTCGCAGGCCTGGTACTGACGATCGGGATGGCCGTCGATTCGAACGTGTTGATTTACGAGCGAATGCGAGAAGAATTTGCTCGCGGCACCAGTCTGAGGATGGCAATACAAAACGGATTTGAAAAGGCGTTCAGCGCCATCGTCGACGGAAACGTCACGTCGCTGATTACCGCAGTCATCCTGTACATGATCGGTACAGACCTGATTCGCGGCTTTGCCGTCTCACTGTTCATCGGTCTGTCGATGAGCCTCTTTTCAGTGCTGTACTTCGGCCACCTCGCCTTCGACATTATCGAACGCAAACGGTTGGTCAAGACTCTGAAAATGATGCAGTTCCTCGGGGAAACGAAGATCGATTTCCTCAGTAAACAGGGGATTGCCTTTTTCTGTTCGGGTGCATTGATCGTTGCCGGGATGGCCGCGCTGTTTGTACGAGGCAGTGCCAATATGGACATCGACTTGAGCGGCGGAATGATGGCTACCTTCGAATTCACCGAACCACAGAACATCAACGATATTCGTGATCGACTGGAAGCTGTCTTCCCGGAGGGCGTCAGTCTTGAACGACTGACACTCGCTGGCGAAAAACAGGAGGCTGGGACGCGTTACCGCGTCCGATCCTCCGAATCCAGGCGCGATCTCGTGATCGAGAGAATTAACAAAGCATTTGAAGACGCAAAACACGCGATCGTCCGGGTGACGGTTGATGACGTTGCCGCTTCAAAAACGGGTGAACTCGAAGGGGATTCGGTTCGATTCTCCAACGGACCACAAGTCGCGGTCAAATTGAGCGGCGGAATGTCGAAAGAGACACTTTTGGCATACGTCGTGGAAACCCTCGAAGGAAGTGAGTCGCTCTCAAAGAAGTACTCGTCGGCTCAGTCGTTACTTCGAATCAACGGCACAACCGAAGCCCCGAAAAAGTCGGATGTCGTGCTCGATTCGAAGCATAAGATCCCGACGAAATATACCGAACTTGTCGTGATGGCGACTCCCGAAATCAAGGCCGAAGACCTGACCGACAGTCTGAAGCGGGTTCAGGAACGACTGAAAACCGAGCCGGTACTGGACGAAATCAACACGTTCGAAATTTCTGTTGCCAACGAAACAAAACTGAGTGCCCTGTTGGCGATTTTGGCGAGCCTGGTATCGATTGTGATCTACATCTGGTTTCGGTTTGAAAAGGTTTACTTCGGTTTGGCGGCCGTCGTGGCACTCGCACACGACGTGCTGATAACTCTCGGTGCCATCGCTCTGGGCGCGTATCTCAGCAAGACTCCGCTGGGACCGATCCTGATGCTCGAAGATTTCAAGATCAATATGAACCAGATCGCCTGCTTGCTGACGATTGTCGGGTATTCGCTAAATGACACGATCGTAATTTTCGACCGTATTCGTGAAATCAAAGGCAAGAATCCGAATATCACCTACGACATGATTAACCTCAGCGTGAACCAGACGCTTTCGCGAACGTTGCTGACTGCTTTGACAACTTTTCTGGTTGTCGTGGTGCTCTATATTGCTGGCGGCGAGGGGATTCACGGGTTCGCATTCTCGATGATCATCGGTGTGGTGACCGGATGCTACAGCACTGTCTACATTGCCAATCCGATTTTGCTCTGGTTGGTAACACGCGAAGCAGCCCTGAAAAATCGAACGAATCGATCAAGTCTCAAAACCGGAAAATCGGGTGCCGCATAGTGCTTCATCGCAGTTTCAACAAATCAACAGAGGCAAAAACAAACATTTTATGGCGGTTTTTTCAGGGAATCGATACTGTCCTTGAAACGAGTTTGTGAATATGCATTCGACCTGGATGGTCAATAGAAGGCATCAATCCGGGTTGAAGCAGGAATCGGGGGATAGATCCTGAATTGTCCATCAGACAATGGTCCTCGAGCTTGACGAGGCATCGTCTTCCAGTCGCGGCCAGGCGAGGTTAAATCGCGATCCTTCCCCAAGTTTGCTTTCAACCGTGATTTCGCCACCGTGCTCGCGAATGATTTTTTGACTGACTGCCAGACCCAGTCCCGTTCCGCGCCCCCCTTTGGTCGACTCGAAAACATTGAAGATGCGCTTCAATTGCTCTTCGACGATTCCCGGCCCATTATCGGTTACCGCCACCCAGAACTGGT
>JANXOO010001242.1 GCA_025353525.1 Schlesneria sp.
TCTCACAGCGCGAAATGGTCTTGTACTTCATGTCGTGACGATGGACTTCGATCATCATCTTTGCCAGTTCGTACAGCCCGACTTTCGTGATCGGATAGCGACTTGAAGCCATGGCGATGCGACTGGTCGGTTCCAGCGAGATGGCGGGAATTCTTGTTTTCCAGCCACCACCATGAGCCTTCATGCGTCCATCGTTTTGTCCGTCGACATAGAGCACTTCCTGGCCGATTTCACCTGAAACCCATTTCATATAGACGCTGAACGGGGCGTGGCGAACTTTCATTTCCATTTCCTGTTCGTCGAGCAGGTCTCCGTTGACGAGTTCCTGTTTGACAAACTGTGCCGTGTAATCCGGTGTTGCCGCCAGGAATTCCAAGCCGCGTTCGATCAGTCGAATTTTTTCTGCCAGTTGACTCTCGTGAAGCTGTTCCGGTGCCAGTTCGGCTTGCGGTTCGGTCGACTCGACCGGATTAACGGATTTTTCGGGCTTCGCAGCGGCAAAAATAAACGACTGCCGGGCAGTTGGCCGTCTGGCAACATCCGCACCGGCGGGCGTTGGCGAGCTTTCCAGATGCAGAAACAGGAAGGCGAAGAGCGCAACTGTGACCGACAGGACATTCGCGGTTTGTTGACGGTTGAGGCACCGGAACAAATGAAAGGATCGCTTCATGCAGTACTCCGGCTTTTCCTGGTGCACGCGATGCAAATCCGGGACAACGGGGAATACGCGTTTTTCAAGCCCGCCGGGGAGAAAAGCGTCTTCGGAAGTTCCGGATGCGCAGTGAGGTTTGTTCTGTGACCGATATCGGCGACAACTGCCGTCAGGATGGCGAGGTTGTGTTCGTGTGATATTGTCTTTCTAGGATCGGCAGCCGGTGCGGTATTGGCGGACAACTTCACTGTGTCGCCGCGCGGGCGATATCTTTCGTCTGATCGTAGAAAACTGGTAAACCGCCAGAATCGTCAAGGTTTCTCCAGACGGCAAACGGACGTTCGAAGCACGAATGAAGAAAGCAGGAAACAATGAAATCTCTTGATGGCGTGCGTGGTCTATCGTATTTCCTGTTCGCCCTCGTCGCATGTTCTTCTGTCCTGGCGAATAGCTGTTGGGGCGATGATCGACCTGGCGATATCCCGCCTCGGTCAGATGTCGAGGGACAGCCGTTGGGGGCCAATATCCGACGAGTCATCGCCGCGATGAAACTGTTGGGAGTCCCGATCGCGGACGACGTTTCGCTGCCACTGGACGACGCGGTCGAAGCGAGGGATTCCGAGCGAATGCAGGAATTGCTCGATCCTCGAGTCCTGTTCGTGATCCGAATCAACCCTGAAGAACGAGTCAAAGTCCGGCGCGGCGCGGCTCATGTGACTTTGCAGCAACACGGATTTCGTCCGGTCCTCGTCAAGGTCCTTAACGGCAGCACTGCGACGAAGCCGTTGCGAATCGTCAGTCCGCAAGCAGGGGCAGTTTACGCAGGAGTTGCCAAACTCAGCATGCAACGTCAGCAGTCGCCGGAACTGATTGCGAACGAAAACACGAACCGCGAAACCGGGCGGTTTCTCGCAGTCGAAATGTTCGACGGACCACCAATGACAGATCGGTTAAGCGGACTACAGGTCGAATATGCCATCGCGTTGATCCTCAGTACGGAAGCCGGTTCGCGCGATATGACGATCGGATTTGATCTTGGCCAGGGCGAGCAGGACCTGGGTTTTCGCGGCGAAGCCTCAGTCTTGTTACCGGTCCGCCCTGCCCTGCCAGTCCGGCTTTCGATACTCGACGACGACGGCTCGCCCACCACCGCGTCACTGATTGTTCGAGATCGGCAGGGACACATCTATCCGCTACAGGCCAAACGACTGGCTCCCGACTTTTTCTTTCAACCTCAGGTTTACCGTGCAGACGGAGAAACGCTTTTATTGCCGCCCGGCGAGTTTACCGTGCAGTCAGGACGCGGTCCCGAATACCGAATCGGCGAACAGTCAGTGAAACTCGAAGAACCGTCGCTCGTTGACCCCTCTCGTGATCGCGTCGGAATCTCCGACTCCGGTCACGCGATTGACATTCGCCTCAAGCGATGGGTCAATCCGATGAGATTCGGATTTTATTCGGGCGATCACCATATTCACGCCGCCGGTTGTGCTCATTACACGTCACCGACAGAAGGAGTTGTCCCCAACGACATGTTTCGTCAGGTCAAGGGGGAAGGATTGAATGTCGGTTGCGTACTGACGTGGGGCCCGTGCTTCGTTCATCAGCGGCAGTTTTTTGAACCGAAACCGAATGATGTCAGCGAGCCATTGACGCTTCTCAAGTACGACCTCGAAATCAGCGGGTTCGGCTCACAGGCATTGGGGCACGTCTGTTTGCTTAATCTTCGTGACCAGACCTGGCCCGGTTCAGAAGGAACCGAGACGAAAGGATGGCCGACGTGGACGACTCCCGTCATGCGATGGACGAGGGCTCAAGGAGGAATCACCGGGTATGCTCACTCTGCAAGCGGATTGGCGATTAACCCGGCGTCTGCTGCAAAGCGGCTGTTGCAAATGTTCGACCGGGACGGTGATGGAGTGCTGTCGCTCGATGAATCTCAACCCGCTTTATTACCCGAACCGTTTTCAAACATTGATACTGACAGGGATCGAAGAATTGATGAACGGGAATTGTTGTTCAGTCATGATCGGGTTGCGGACCAACTTCCCAATTTGGCGATTCCTGAAATGAACGGCGTCGGGGCCATGGAAATCTGCGTGGCGACGGCCGAGGGCGTTTGCGACTTCATCAGTTCAATGGATACACAAAGGATTCAGGAGTGGAATACGTGGTACCATTTGCTGAATTGCGGCTTCCCGCTCAAAGTGAGTGGAGAGACCGATTTCCCCTGTATGAGCAGTCGTCGAGTCGGTCAGGGACGCGTCTACGTCAACCTGCTCGAACAGCCTTCAGCCGTTCCGCGAGAACTTGCAGACTGCCTCAAGCGGATTGACTTCACCGATTGGTGTACTGGACTGGCGAGCGGCCGGTCGTACGTGTCAGACGGGTTCGCACATGTGCTCGACTTTCGAGTCAATGGTGCGGCGCCGGGTATTCGCGATGCTCCGCTGGATTCGTCAGGCACCGTGACGATCACCGCGAGAGTCTGTTTTGCAGCGGAAACTCCGGCCTCTGTCGCCCAGGGAACAAAGATACCGGCAGCCGGACGCCGTATGGTGGGAGATACAGTCGAATTGAACGCAGTTCGTGTCGAAGGCAAACCGCAAGCGATTTCATCAGAACCTTCGCTGAAGACAGCTGAAGCGTCACAATTCGTTCCGATTGCCGTAATACAAAGCGGGGGCGAGCGACTGATCGAAATCATCGTTAACGGACAAACGGTTGCATCGCAAAAGATATTTGCAGACGGCTCGAATCACGATTTGAAGTTTCAGGTGTCCATCGAACACAGTAGCTGGGTTGCACTGCGACAATTCCCGCAACTTCATACGAACACGGTCAATGTCATCGTCAACAGCAAGCCGGTTCGAGCATCACGAGAAAGTGCCCGTTGGTGCGAACAGACCATCGTGCAACTCTGGAAAAACCGCGAAACCAGCATCAGCCCTGCCGAACGTGATGCCGCTCGTCAGACATTTGACCGGGCGAAAGCCCGATTTCGTCAAATCGCAAGCGAATGCGAGGACAATGAGTAGCAATCTCGAACGTTGCAACTGACAGCCCGATTCCAGGCGATCCACTTTACGAAAAACCGGATGCGCTGGGGTTTACGTTGGTTCCGGTTTGTTTTTTAACTCCTTCAGGAATCGGCACTTCCGTTGCGAGATGTCTTCGTTGGCATTGCCTGTATTATTTTGGTATCCTTTTGAGAGTGCTACTGAACGGGCGTGAAGGCTACTGAACGGGTGCGAAGGTTTGTGATGGCGTTTTACCACTGCGTTTATTGTGTGCGCGAAAAGCTGGTGCCGATTACGCGCATCCGTTGGTATGAGTATTTCTGGGGGATTATCCTGCTGCGTATTTGGCGCTGTCCTCACTGTTATTCGCGGTTTATTCGAGGAATCTTTTGACTGCAAACTCCGCGATGTCGGTTCTGGCGGCGGCGGTCGTGACATCGCGTCGGGGACGGCTTGTGGCGCGTGATGATCCGTGGCTGTCAGGACTGAGAGCGGCTTTGAGGTCCATCAGAAGCACCGAACTACGACTTGTCGTCGGTGATCATACCGCCGGGGCCGACCTTGTTTGTCACGCGGCTTCGCGATTGAGTATTCCGCATTC
>JANXOO010001250.1 GCA_025353525.1 Schlesneria sp.
TGTAAGCCGGTGATCACGAACCTGGAATTTACAGGCGTACTCAACAGGGTCAAGGGGCCGGTGGAAGCGCTTGCCAATGAGAAATTAAAGGGAGAATCGACGAAACTTCGTGATGCGATGAACGCTGCACTGCGGAAAGCATACGAAGAAGGTCGCCTCAGCCTCCCCGAGTGATTACTTCCATACATGCATTACCGTTCACAGGCCGGGGACTGACGCATCGTCAGGCAAACAATGTCAGTCTGCTTGCAATGTCGAGCCCCGAGTCACTGATTTCCCATGTGAATGAGGGCATCCCCTTGCTTTTCCTGTGAACGGTGACTCTGCAGGTCGCTAATGAGGAATGAACATGTCCATTGCATGCGGACGAATTGCTCGGTTAATGGGCGCAGTACTCATGCTTGGTCAAATCGTGGCGGCACAGCCCGTTGATCACCCCGACTTGGCGGCTCTGGAAGCTGTTCGACCTCGACTATTTCGAGTTGCCAGTACGGCTGCCAGGAAAGCGCCCAAGGGCGGAACGGCGTACCTTCTGAAAATTGCAAAAGAAGATGATCAATGTTTTGCCTACTTCGCCACTTGTTATCACGTCGTTTCTGATCGAGACCAGGTCGACCTCTATCCGACTCCAAAATGCCTGCTTCCCAATCAGCCGAATGAGGCGGTTGCAACGTTCATGGCGAGTGAACGCGATCCTCAACGTCACGGTCCGCAGTCGAGTTACAAGATCCGATTGATCCCGACTCTCGACCTTGTGCTTCTTCGCGCGCCCACGCTTGAAAAAGAACTTCTCCAACTTCCCGAAGACACTGCGGGTGCGGCGCTGCCTGCTGCATACGTGTTCGGCTTTCCGAGCTTCGATTCCCGAAGACCTTATCCTTTATCCGTATTCGTTGCCGAAGGATCACAGCCCGCGATTGGCCTTGGCTTTTACCAGCCGAATGCAGGGGTCGACGAACCAAGAATGGAAGTTCGCTTCCTGACGAGAGAAATCACGTATCCCGGAATGAGCGGCGGGCCGGTGCTTGACTCCGGGAGCGGTCGTTACGCGGGCATGTTGCTTGGCCGGATGCCAGAGCCTGCCGCAGCTCCTGTCTTGCTTGCCTCGCGACAAATCTTTGAGCAGCTCGGAATGCTCGACTGGAAGGCTTTCGACCCCAATGATTTGAAGATCGATTTGCCCTATAAGAAGGACAAAAATGGCAAGTTGGACTTTGGTCAGTACATGAACGACGCTTCTCTGTCATCGGAACTGGATTGGACATCCTTCGATCAGTGGAGCGAAATCCTGGAAAACGACCCAACCCCGTTTCTACGCGATTTCCAAGAAGCGAGCGTCCGACTGGACGAGATGAAGCTGGTAACGGGCAGTCGGAATGAGGCCGCGTTGAGCTTCGCAAACATAGGGTCAGTACCGACTGGTCAACCAGCGGACAAACACCATATTGATTTTCGATGGAACGGAAAATTATGGGACCCCGCTCTGCCTGCTCCGCTTCGATCAGGGGAGAACTTGCTTATCGTGAGCAAGAGCATGGACGCCGACGGGACCTTCATCAATGACCTTTTCCGATCGAATCCGATTCACGTCGAACTGCGACTTGACGGGAAGAGGGCGTTTGGCATTCAGCGATCGCTTCCGGCATTGATTCGGCGATACTCGATTTTTGTCACCATTCACAATGGAGATGTAGCCGAGGCCGCGGCGAATGATAATTACGTCGCCCGGTTGGCGGTCCGGCTGGACTTCCTGAATCGACTTGTGAATCAAGTCCCGTTTCAGCTGCCAATTCAAGGATCGGAGCCCAAACTTGCGGCGCAATATGACGGCATGGGAAAATCGAGTGGGGATTACTTGCGTCTCAAGTACATTTCACCGCAGACGCTTGACGCCGAACTGACTTCGACGATCACAATCAACAAGCTGAATTTTCGATTTAGCGGCGTTAAGGTCACTTTCCCGGCACCCAACAAACCCCCCGGCAACTACACCTTGACCATGGGGGGGGCGGGTTCAGTTTCCGACGGAGACGCCCGCGCCGGGACGTGAGGATGACCCCTCTCTGTTCTTCGTCTCGCCACGCGCACACGCAGCCCGTAGTGACACCGCGTTGCCCGTCCCACTGTTCAGCGACGACGTCGAAGTCGATATCGGTCCGGTCGTTCGCGAAGCGCTCGTTTGCTATGTCAATAAAGAGTTGCTCATCCCAGAGAAGGCTGCGGTACCCGGCCCGGATCAATTGAATAAACTTTTGACGCAAATCGGCGCACTTTCGCATCTTGTTGGGTACAAGCTTGTCCCGATCCGTGCCTTCCTCAAACGTGAGGACGGTGCTGCTCTCGACGCCCTCGATCGGCAATGGGCTATTCTGACCTTCCGTTTGACTGGACCAGATGGTAAGGCTGTCAAGGTTGCCACTGCGAAGCCGAGCCTCATTCCCGATGAGAGCTTGCGACGGGATTTGGGCATGGAGTTCGTCGCAATTGAACTTCCCGTCGCGACGGCGACGACACATCTCGTCCGAACTTCGGTCGAAGCACAGGACGGGAATCAATTGGGCCGCGAGATCACTAGTCAGGCGGCGGGCCGAGTCATAATCGCTGAGCAATTTCGATTGGCCGTGCTGAAAGATGCTCTGCCGCCAATTGGAGACGCCCTGATTCTTGACGGCAAGGCCGAGAAATTGGGAGATGGCGTCGGCAATATTTTGCGTGCGGCGTTTACCAACTCCGCAAAGAAGATCGAAGCTGACCTCGCACCAAGCACTCCAATTCAGTTGCTGGCGGCCCTGCCGGTTGGTGCTAGGCTCTTGGCGGCGAATCCGCAGTTCAATGGCCAGCTTCGACTCGTCGCCGAAACCAACAGTGAGGGAAAGGACGTGGTCACTCTGAAGCTGGGTGAAAGGGGCTATACTGTGACATGGGCACCGAAAGTCGTGTTGGCCGGCGCTATGACGGCAACTGGTCTGTCTGTCCATCTCACGAAAGGTGATCTCACCGGGCAGCTTGCGGCTTCAACATTCTCCGGTCGAATCGAAGGGAAGTTGACGGCAGATGAAATCAAGGTGGGCAATGAAACGTTCAAGGACGTGCAGATCACCTTGAATTCTGCCGATGTCGATTCGGCCCGAATCGATACCGAACAACTCCATTTGTGTCTGGACGTAGAAGTCGGAAATTGGCAATCCCCGGGCAAAGATCCAGTTCCGTTTCACCTAAAAGGGATTCGTCTGAAATTTGGGACCGGGACGTTGGCGAATCAAGCTATGAGAATGATCATTAAGTCCTTGCTTGATGCCCTTGTGTTCGCGAACAATCAATGCTGACGCGAAATTCGAACCAAAGGAATATCGAGAATATGGGCGACACATCGACGACAGACGACGTTGTGACTCTTTTGATCACGACGGCTGTGGTGACTGCGAAAGAAGCGACGGCGGCAAAAGTGGCCGCTGACGCCGCCGAACAGCTTGATGCGTCGGTGACCGTGGCGAAAAACCAGGCACGGGAAGCCGTCTTGGCCGCCGACGAGGCAGTCAAGGCGGCCGTCGCGGAGGCGGACGCTGCGAAGGCGGCCGAAGCGAAAGCACAAAAGGAAATGAAAGCGGAGGCCAAGAAAGTCGCATTGGATAAGTCCGCCGCCGCCGCCGCCTTCGCCGAACAAGCAACAACGGCGCGAGAAAA
>JANXOO010001252.1 GCA_025353525.1 Schlesneria sp.
GCGGCGGCGGCGATCGCGAAGTACGCAAATTTGATGACGATTACTTTCCGGCCGTACGCTTTGGTCATCATTTCGCGCCAAATGACCGGGCTGTTCCAAACGGGACGCGGCGGTCGAACGACGCCACGATCTTTCTCATCCATCGTCGCAAGATCACCGAGCGTTCTGGACGGGTTCCAGACACGAACGCGGAGAATTGTGATGACAACGACAGTCAGTGCAAACACAGCCAGCAATCCGGTTGATATCATCGCGACAGTGGCGAACGAGACTCCGCCGGACATATTGAGTGGATCGAGAACGCGCAACATCGCTCGAAACGGGTTCATCGATCCGACCACAAGTCCCAACCCGGACAACGGGCCGACGATTGCAACCAGGCCTTCGACGATTCCAAGATACAGCACAATTCCGATAAGGCTGATGGCGAGTGTCTGAAACGTCTTTTCACGCCAGAATGCAACCAGCGAACCCCAACTTCCGGCAAACAGGCCTGCTGCCGCCGAGATTGCCACCGCGCTGTAAATCTGGTTCAAAGAAACACCGCCGAGCATCTGTATGATGGCGAAGACAGGGATCGAAGCGGCCAGTAGAACGCCCGGCAAAAGCAGGCTGGAACACAGTTTTCCCAGGACCAGTTCTGTATCGCGCAAATCCGTCATTAACAGTAGCAACATCGTCCGCCGGTCTTTCTCCTGGGCGACATTACCTGCAGCGAACAGAACGGCAAAGAAGATCATCAGGGCCAGTTGAACGACGGCAATGACCTGGAAAACGAGTTGCCCGAATCGGGCGATATCGCCAAGGTTTCTGACTTGCTGCCAGCCGAAGGTCGTCTGTGCTGCCGTGTACATCAGCACGAACAAGGCCGCAATGTAACCAGAACGAATCAAAAAATGAGTCAACTGACGCGGAACGGTCAGTGCTTCACGAGAAAATAAAGGACCAGCGAGCACAGGAACGACCTTACGATGATGAATTTCGGGAACAAACAGGCAAAC
>JANXOO010001259.1 GCA_025353525.1 Schlesneria sp.
CGTAAGCCCTCGGACCGAGTTGCCGAAGAGTCCGAGGGCTTACGCCGCTCGGCTCGCCAGGATTCTCGTTCTGCTTTGTTTTTCAATCTAAAAATGCTTCACAGCGTTGCCGCATGGGGAAGATCGACCTCCCCCCGCTCTCCTGAAAGTCACGCAGCGAACTCGGAATGTCAGATCATTTTTGTTTTATCTACTCTCAAAATGAACGGGGCCGTGGCGGGGGGAAATCATTGGGGACGAATGGTAGTGAAGGAACAAGCCCGCTACCTGCGCCTGTCTCGAAATCTGGCTCCGGGTCTGGCGTCATTGGGGCATTTTCGGGGAATTCGAGCCCGTCGGCGCGGTAGATAATCGTTTTCAACCGGAGTGAAATGATTTCTTGCTTCGACGTTTTCCGTTTTTCGAGTTGACTTCTTAACAACGTCACGCGTTCTTCAATCGACGCCAACTCCTTTTCCCTTTTTGTTGTATCCTGATCGTATATGTTGACAAGAATTTCGTGAATTTCAGATTCCGCCGATTTTCGAACGACGTCATCCTTTGGGGCTCGCAGAGTCTGCGTTGCCTTTAGAAAATCCTGAGTCTGTTTGAGTTCTTCGGCCGGTATTTCCTCCCAAACATCTTCGACGACAGAGCGTATCACGGACTTCCTTCTCATAACGTTTGAATTCCTGACATTCACTCGTGAATAAGGCACTCCCGGGACCTCGTCTGAGCTGATCCCGCTTTCGAAAACGGGTTCAGATGGAACTTCGGGTGATCTTCTTCGAGGTACTGAATCCTGTGCCGACGAAAAGGCAACGAAGGCGATGAGCGATAAAGCACAGGTCATCAGTAAGTATTTTCGAATACGTTTCATGGTTCGATTCTTTCAATGGTCAAAGGCAGCATGGGTTGAAGGTTGACTGGTCATGGGAAGTCGCGAAGTTCGATATTCGACAGAGCAGCGCGAGTGGAATCCAGTTCGTCATTCCAGTCGCTCATCAATTCCGGGCTATCGCGTTGTGCTGCTGAATCGGCCAATCCTCGATTTTCAATTCCCGCGATAGTTGCCTTGATTTCATCACAACGTCGACCGAATTCGTCCGTATCGAACAAGGTTTGAAGTCCGAACGAGCGATCCGAAGTTTTCGTCGATTTCCTGTTCGTGGTGACAATGGCGACGGCATCGTCGTTCGCGACCGGTATCGAACTCCCATTCCGGAATGATGACGATGTTTGCAAAATTCCCTGTTGCGGAGACGTGAGAAACCGGCTTCCAAGCCCGATTCCGATCAGGATGCACCCGAGGACAGCGATCGTTCCGTGCATCGCCTTTTTTACGTAAGGCCTCCATCGATGCCAGCGTCGGTTCCAGCGACGTCGGCTGGAACGCGTTCCAT
>JANXOO010001260.1 GCA_025353525.1 Schlesneria sp.
CCGATGCACAATTGTACCGACAGATATCGTCGCTGGGGGGCCCGTTATTCCGCTCACCGCTGTCCCCCGCTGACCTGAAGCGAGTTCAAAAATCGCCAGAGTCAGGTCCATCGCAAACCGAATGGGGACCTGACCCGGCCGCGTTTGGCGTTCACCCGAACGGTCAGCCGATCGATTCCAAAAGTCTTTGTGTCAAAGCCCCGTCAGTTGTCGAGATTCTGTTGCCCGCCGATTTTGCAGAAGGGCTGGAATTTGTCGCGTCCGGAGTCCTGCATCGGGAGACGAGTTCAGAAGGCACGGCCCAATTGCGCGTCACTACGAAGAAATCGGACCTTGCGTCGGGACTGGTGGCCAGCGATGTCACCGAAATCAATTCAAACAGTCAATGGACTGATAACAATCGCAGGATTCAATACTCGACGCCGGTCCTGGTCAGCGAAGGAAGTGCCGCGAGTCAGCGCGTTGAAGCGGCGTTCAATACTTACCGAAACCTCTTCCCGGCAGCGCTGTGCTATTCCCGAATCGTCCCGGTTGACGAGGTTGTCACACTCACATTGTATTACCGCGAAGATCATCATCTCAGCCGATTGATCCTGGACGATGCAGAATCTGAAAAACTTGATCGCCTTTGGAACGAACTCCATTTTGTAAGTCGCGATGCATTGACGCTCGTCGACGGGTTCACTCAGTTGATGGAGTTTGCGACGCAGGACGCCGACCCGAAAGTCTTCGAACCGCTCCGGAAACCGATTTACGATCGGGCTGCGGCATTTCGAAAGGAATTGGTCGACGCCGAGCCACGGCACCTGAGTCAGCTCATCGAATTCGCCGCGTCCGCGTACCGCCGGCCGCTATCAGACACCGAAGCTCGCGAATTGGGAAAACTGTATGTCAAATTGCGGGAACTGGAATTGCCACACGATGACGCCGTCCGGTTTACGCTAGCCCGCATCCTCGTTGCTCCGGCGTTCCTGTACCGCGTTGAGCCCTTTTCGTCGGATTCCGTGAAAAGGCCAGCCGAATCGGTCCGTTCGTCGACCCCGACGCCGGTGACCGATTGGGCGTTGGCGAGTCGACTGAGCTACTTCATCTGGTCGTCGCCGCCGGATGCCGAACTGCAGTCGATCGCATCGGCACAAATGCTGCAAGACCCCGATGTGCTGGTTGGACAAATGCAACGAATGCTGGCGTCGGATCGGGTCCGGTCGCTGTCGACCGAATTTGCGTGTCAGTGGTTGGGGGTCCGCGACTTCGACTCGCATAGCGAAAAAAGCGAACGGGTGTTTCCGACGTTTGCCAGCCTGCGCGGAGACATGTATGAGGAATCCGTCCGATTCTTCGTCGATCTGTTTCAGCGAGATGGTTCAGTTCTGGAGATACTTGACACCGACCATACGTTTCTGAACGAATCCCTCGCGAATCACTATGGAATTCCCGGAGTCACCGGTCCCGAATGGCGACGTGTTGACGGCGTGAAGCAATTCGGTCGTGGAGGAATCCTCACGCTTGCCTCGACGTTGTCGCAACAGTCCGGAGCGTCCCGGACGAGTCCCATTCTGCGCGGGAATTGGGTTCTGGAATCGTTGCTGGGCGAGAAACTGCCTCGACCACCGAAGAATGTACCGCAACTTCCCGAGAGTGAAGCCGAAGCCGAACTGACAGTTCGGCAACTGGTCGAAAAACACCGCAGCGTCGCCGCCTGCGCCCATTGTCACGACCGGATCGATGCGTTTGGATTCTCGTTGGAAACATTTGATGCGATCGGTCGTCGACGCGAACGGGATCTGGCCGGACGCCCGATCGAAGTCGATGTCGAACTGAAGGACGGGACAAGGTTTTCAGGTGAATCGGGGCTTCGCCGGTATATTCTGCAGCAGCGCCAGCAAAGTTTTCTCGGACATTTCTGCCGCAAACTGTTGGGTTATTCGCTTGCTCGCGGAGTCCAGCTTTCCGACGAACCGCTTCTGGATGAAATGATCGAACGGCTGAAAGCCAACGACTATCGCTTTTCAGCGGCTGCGGAGACAATTGTTCGAAGTCGGCAATTTCGGTATCAACGTGCTGACACTTGGGATCTGAACCAGGTCGAGCCTTAATAACGCTTGCGATCTTTTGCACACCATCATACGGCTCGAGGTCCAGATTGAGGTGTCGTTTGAAGGCCCGTTTCCGCGTTTGGTGCGAATCCACCATTGGAAACGCACTTTCCAGCAATTGTCGAAGTTTTTTGTGGCATCATTTCAGACCGCGCGAAGTATAACAATC
>JANXOO010001275.1 GCA_025353525.1 Schlesneria sp.
GCGAAGCCGTTTCCAAAAGGGTTTCAGGGTGGCAGTTCCCTTGCCCTTCCCGACGAACACGATGCTTCCCGTCTCCCAATCGATCACAATCGTGAGGAACTTCTGCCGACGACCAACGTAGATTTCGTCGATGGCAATCACCTTCAGATCCCGCAACCGAGGCTTTCCAAATTGCTTCTGGAGGTACCTCTTGTCGATCCCGCAAATCATCGTGTCGCTGACGCCCGGATAGCGCGACACGTCCGAAATCGTCATCATCTTGCGAAGGTCAATCGCTAATCGAGCAAAGCTCTTTGTGTATTGGCAATGATGCTCGACGTTCGGCAACACCGCATTCAAAACCTGGTCACACGATTTGCATTCCAATCGCGGCGATTTGATGAACAGCGTCGTTTGGTCCATCCCGATCGGGGGGACGTGGGCCTTCCGATCCACCAGCCCTCGACGCGTCACCTCGCGACTGCCACACTTCGGGCAACGATAACGACTCGCGGGCGCTTCCATCCGTAGAAAAAACGTGCCGCCTTTGCGCCAACATTTCAGCGGTTCATACACACTCATCCCAATTGCTCGATACAATGCCTCCGTTGTCATCTCGGGCTTCCTGATAAAACAGTTCGCAACTCTGCTACTCAGGCCGATTTGACTCCATTTCCTTTTCCATTTCACCCCAAGAACTTGCGACTCGCACATCGTTTAACGATGAACCTGCAGACGTTGATCGAATGACGAATTCGGTTGTTATACGAACCCTCTTTTTGATTGGAACCAGATGAATATTGCAAAAAACGCGTTGTTAATGATGACCCTGGTCGGACTTGGGATCGGAATCGGGTGGACGGTCAAAACGGTTCGCGCTGAACCGGCAAAACCGGAATTTGTCTACGAATTGCGCACGTACACTACCGAGCCAGGTCGACTCCCCGCACTGCACGACCGATTCCGCGACCACACCGTCAAATTGTTTGAAAAGCATGGCATTAAGAATGTCGTTTACCTGACTCCGGTCGATGTCGAGGGAAATGCCGTTGATAACAAGCTGGTTTATTTGCTCGCACACAAAAGCCAGGCGGCTGCAAAAGCCTCGTTCGCGGCGTTTGGTCAGGACCCCGTCTGGCAGGCGGCACGCGAAGCGTCCGAGAAAGACGGCAAGATTCTTTCGACGCGACCGGAATCGCAGTTTTACGTGCCAACCGACTACTCACCAATGAAGTAAGACCTCTGACTGTTGACGCGTCGACCTGTTGACGCGTCCAAGACGGGCCTTTTTAGCGCAGACGATTCAGGAAATCCGGGTCATCTGCGTTACCCGGAGGTTACCTCGGTGCTGCGAGCAGCATTTTCCGTTTCTCTTCGATCATTTCACGGACTGATTTTTCGAGAAGCCGACCACATTCCAGAAAGTCGTATTTCAGAGCGAATTCGCGTGCCGCAATCGACATTCGCTGGCGCAAATCTGCTGATTCCAGAATCCGGATCACTCGATCTGCCATTTCTTTCGGCGAGTGTGGCGTCACCAGAAAACCGTTCTCGCCGTCGATCACCTGTTCGCGATTGCCTCCTGCCGCAGCCGCGACGATTGGTGTTCCGCTGGCCATTGATTCCAGGTTCGTCGTGCAAAAGTTCTCGGTCGCGGACGGATTGACGTAGACGTTGGCCCGCGCATACCAACCCCTAAGCTGTTCGCCAAAGCATTCGCCGACAAACGTACAACAGGCAGGGTGCTCTGCGGCGAGTCTGGCAATGCGATCCGATTCCGGTCCGCCACCGATGATCACCAGGTGGATGTCCGGGATCCGCTGTCGAACGATTTCGACAGCATCAAACAGTTCGGGAGTACTTTTTTCAATCGCCATCCGTCCCACGAACAGCATCGTTGGTCGGTTGTCGTCACCTGCAGAATGAAAGCGGCGGCTGTCCGGGTGAAATAGCGAACAATCGATCCCGTGGAACGACACGTATCGAAGTTTCCGGACCCATGTTTGTTCGTTCTTTTGACGCTGAACTTCCGACGGAAAAAACGTCGAATCATATTTGTTTGTAAACCGCCGGGACTGCCACGCGATCAGTGGCCGAATGGCAGCGAACAGCCATCGACCGAGGTAATGTTCGGCGTAAGAAATCCAGTCCGTTTCATAAAGGTTGATGACGGGTATGCCTGAGCGATTCGCGTATTCAGCACCCACTGCCCGCCCGTACCCTCCAAGCATTACGGACGAAAAGCCATACATACCCGCTGCTTCGTCGACCAGAATGACATCAGGTCGAAACGCGTCGAGCAGTTTTGTGTCACTCCAGTGACGGTGGTTTTGCGGTTCAGGGTGCGATGGGAACAGGCGATGTGGTCGAGTCGGATAGGTAACCTCGGTCAAACGATCATTGCCATCAAATTCTTCCAGTCCAGGCATCGGACGATTTTGGATCTCGCGCGAGTATTGCCCGTCGGGTAAAGGGTGGATCAGCAAGACATGGTGCCCAAGTTCCAGCAGCGCCTTTGTTCGCGAATGAGCTCCTGCAGCAATCCCGGTCATGAACGGAGCGTATGAAAACGTGAAATAGGCTATCCGCAGTAGTTCGTGGGAATCAGAATTCACTTGAGATTCGGACAGTCGACCTGTCGCCGGGTTGCAAATTGTCGCGTCAGGCATGAAACCCCCTGGCTCTGGATCGGAAAACGAAGTCAATTTGTCGTCAAAAAACGAACCCGTAATGGAGTCCGCCCTGAATAATGCAGATGCCATAAACGGGCGCATCATAAAATCGTGACATGGCCGATGTTCCCGCGTGACCTGCGGAATCATGCAACGTCGGTCACTTTCTTTCCTGGCAGCCGGAGAATAGGAGCGATTCCATTGTCTGTCCAGTTCGCATTGATTAGTCTCGGCAAGATGGCTGGCAAAATTCCGCAACGGCCGTTGGGGCGAATTGATTCGTGGCGCGTTACGGGATCGCAGAACAGGAATCTTCATGCCGATCCTTGATCGCGAAGAATACATCGAGCAAGCCTACTTCTTTAAGACGTTTCTGGAACGCCTGGACGAAGATCTTCCGTCGCAAGAGATCCTGATGAGCATCAAGGAAGAGATTCTGGCAACGACCAAATTGCCCATGGCGCTCGACGTGTTGCGGGGCGAGATGCTGCTCAAGGGCCGTTTGTGCGAGGGAATGGCGCATCTGGGCCACTATTTTGCACCTTTTCAAACGTTCGTCATGCGTCAGTCCGAAGAAGACCGAACGAAGTTCGATCAGCGTGTGGCGCTGCAGATTCTGGAACGCGAAGCCCGCTATCGCGGTGAAAACGGGAAGCCCGCCGGATTGTTCGTCTATCAGTTTGAATGCCTCTCGCGAAATCGGCTGGGATACGATCGCGGGATGACGGCGATGGCGGACGACCCGGTTTATGACAGCGATTGGCGAGACTGGATCTTGCGAGCCCGACTGCAACTGGGATCTGTCGAATTTGCCGACATGATCTATTTTCGGTCCGAATTCTGGCTCGAAGAACGCCGAAAGCTGGTCGACCCGAATGAGTCCTCGAATGCACCGCTGCTGTTTGGACGACAGGAAGGTCGCATTGCCAAAGCCAATCGGGGCAAAGATCCGTTGTATCTGTTCGCGGCACTTCAGCGGCAACTCGGGTATCCTGCGGTACCCCGCTCGAAGTCCTCGAAAGATCTCAAACTGCCACCACATCTGGAGCTGCGATTGCAACGAGTAGAAAAGCGATTGCAAATGATCGAATCCGAATCCAAAGGAAAGCTCGACCTGTCCGAGTTTTACGCGCGACCGCAGCCATTCACAGATCCGCCAATCGACGAACAATGAGGTAAGATGCTTCGCGAGGTCGATCTTGCCGGAAATTGCCAGATTCCGGTAGAAACTGCCGGTCGCGTCCGGATCGAATGATTCTTTCCGGATTCGCATTTGTCATTGTGCGCGGGATCACGTTGCGCACTTCGGTCGCTCATTGAACGGCAGGGACGCCATGAACGCAGGCAATTTGTTGACGTCAGGAATCCGAAAATGGACGACGAGCGTTCTTTCGATCATCGACGCGAGTCGGTTCGGACTGGGATCGTTCCTGGGGATTATCGCTGTTTCAATGTGGCAACAGTGGAGTCTCACATTCGGACTCGACCCCGTCATGCTGCTTGCTGTATCGCTGGTGATCTCAACGGCCTTCTGGTTCGGTTCGCGATGGCAGCCCGCTCGCAATAACGGGTCGCTGAAAAACGGGGACAGCCACCAGGAAGACCCCCGGCGCGCCGGGGTCCCCGTTTTTCAGCCGCTCCCTTTAATCATTTTGTGTCTTTGTGCGTGGGCCGTGCTGCATCCGTTCTGGATCGATGCCATCTCAACGCTGATGGGCCGAGTGCCATCGGGATGGCTGGAACATCCCGCGTACATGCCAGTCATGGCGTTCGTCATCGCGCTGACGGGATGGATCGTTCCCGCAATGTTGTGGGCCGCTGCGATCGTTCAGGGAACGACAAACCGCGAGACAACGCTCTCCGAAGCCGATCCTGGCATTTCTGAAACCGATCCCGGGTGCCGAAACGCGACATCTGTCGTCACCACGGGCATCGCAGCAGGCCTGTTGATGAATTCGGTCGTATTGCCTCTGACTTTCGGAGTTTTCATTCCGACAGCAGCGGCATGCCTGCTGGCGTCTGTCGCCAGCATATGGGCTCTTTGGACGGCAAGAACTGTCGCTCGTACGTCCCGGATTCCGGGCCGTTCCGGATCAGACCCGGTTGAGGCATCAGCATCCGCTGCTGTCGCCGCCGCTCATGCGACTCGGATTCTTACGTCCGTTGATTCCGGTCGACAGAAACGTGC
>JANXOO010001283.1 GCA_025353525.1 Schlesneria sp.
CAGCGGTTCGACCGGCAGCCGTTGCCATTACGGAAATGACCACCACCGAACCCGCCCTGATTGCAGCTCGTTCCTGAATTCGAAGGATCGCAGCCGCCGTAACTTCCGGCACTCGGCTGGCACGACCCCATTCCGGACTGCGACATGCAGCCGCCGGCCATTTGCACGACACTGTCGGGTGTGACCTGATTGTGAGCAATCTCATTCGTCCGTGGTTGTGAAATTCGGACGATCCCAGGTTGCTCTGCGTCCTGAGCATACAGTCCCGTCGCGAGTCCTGCGGCGACGCCAACGACGACTACAGCTTGAACGATCTGTTTCCATAGCGACTTCATATCACGAATCCTTCCGTTCAATTCCGAATCCACATTGCGGGCCCGTGCCCTCGAATGTAATAAAACCAGGCGTGTACACAGTCACTTTTCTCGCGAATGTGACGGAACGGTCGACCAGCTCCATAGGCCAGCGTCCGACCGCCGTGCGAAACCGATTGTTCCATGAGTTCCGTTCTGTCGACGACCGAGTCGCGCACGTCGAAGAAGCTCGCTTGAGACACTTCTGACGCGGCTGCAGATGCTTGTCCACTTGCCGGTTTCACCTGCTGCCGGTCCACCGCTGCTGTCGTTGACGGTTTGTCAGCGGACCAGCCTGTCGCCGTAATCCCTGCCATCGCGAGCATCAACGACAGTCCGATCTGAGTACAATTTCGCATACCCGGATTCCTTTATTCGTCCCCGTCCGATGTCAACTTAACGCCACGAGCCGTGACGATACGATGTGGCTGGCGGACACCATGCGGAACCCGACAATATTCCCGGTTGAGTTGATCGGTACTTGACTTCGACCGTTGTCCCCTGAAGTTCCCACTTTTCGTGTGAACGAACTCCGAGAGGTGTCAGAATCCAACCCCCTTTGACGCGATGGTAGTAGGGCGGATAGATCGACCGGTACGTGTGAGGGTAAAGCATTTCTTGCGGAGCAAACGCCTGATTGGTGATGACTGTCGACCCGGTCCAGATCGGAATGTTCGGGCGAGGTGTCGGGTACATCGGGGCACCCAGTTGCACGTACCCTTGCTGTTGGGCCGGTGCCATTCCACCGTTGTTTGCCGCTTGCTGGTTAGCATCGATCGGCGTCGGGGCCTGGCCCATCATCGGGGCCTGGCTCCTGAGATATGACGCCTGTTGCGGCATCATCGGCATCGGAGGAACCCAAACCGGTTGATCGGGGGCCTGTGCCTGAAACGGCGTCGGGCCCGACGGGTCATTTGGATTGGGGCCGTGATCCTGTGCGTGGATCGATGGCATCACTACGGCTGACAAAACCACCGTTAACGCGGCGGCCAATTGACTACGAGACATCGAAGCCCCTCCCTGGGTCGCTGTCGGCATTCCGTGCTGGACGAGACACCACTGTCCATCCAACCTGCTCGGACTTTCGAACACTACTGATTTTCGGTTCGTATCGATCGTCGGAATCAGTCATTCCATGACACTTGTCGCGACTGAGCCGATTTTTGCAAAGGATTGCAATTTAACGGCTTAAGATCGGTTGCAGATTCTGCTCAGTCCGTGTAATTGATAGTTTCCGAAGAGTTGGCTCAGACGGAAAAGTCCGCCTCTCTTGTGCCGTTGACAGTGGAACAGACCTCCGCGACCGGTCATCGGCAGAACTGGCCTCAGACAAGTTCCATCGATGTAAAACGGGGACAGGCAGCAGGAAGACCTGGAGCCAGTCCCCGTTTTTCAGCCGATAAATTTTCCACTGCCGGTCGCCACAGCGGGAAGATCCGGACGGTCCAATGATTCGTTCGGCACCGTCGGGCCGGGAAACAGAAATGACGCTCAAGCGGCCTTCGGCCACGAGCGGATGAATTACGGGCAGATGAATTACGGGCAGTTGAATTACGGAGTTGAAATTGGCGAAACCAACAACCGGGCACGGCGACGGCGACAAGGGATCGGAAGTCACGGACCGCATCGAATACGTGTTACTCAGTCAGGAAACGCGTCGGCGTTATTTGAATTACGCGATGTCGGTCATTATGTCGCGAGCTCTGCCCGACGTTCGCGACGGCCTGAAGCCGGTCCAGCGACGCATCATGTACGCCATGTATTCCGACTTGCACCTGACTGCGGACGCCAAAACGCTGAAATGTGCCAAGATCTCCGGTCAAACGATGGGCGATTATCATCCCCACGGCGAAGGGGCCATCTATGATGCCCTGGTACGCATGGCACAGAACTTCATGCTGCGATATCCCCTGGTCCACGGGCAGGGAAATTTTGGCTCGATCATGGGCCTGCCAGCAGCCGCCTCGCGATACACCGAAGCAAAACTGACACAGATTGCCGAACACCTCATTCAGGAACTCAGGTTTCAGACGGTTGAAACGCGACCGAATTATGACGGTCGGGTCACCGAACCGATCGTATTGCCGTCGCGTATTCCGAACCTGCTGGTCAACGGTGCGTCCGGGATCGCGGTCGGGATGGCGACGAATATGCCCCCTCACAACCTGGGTGAGGTGATTGCGGCGTGCATCCATTTGATCGAAAATCCCGAAGCCGAGACGAAAGATCTGCTCAAGCACATCAAGGGGCCCGATTTTCCGCTCGGGGGCCGCATCGTGACCGATCGCAAAGATCTTCGAGCGATCTATGAAGAAGGTCGCGGCTCAATCAAGGTTCGCGGAGAATGGATGCTTGAAAAGCCCAAAAAGGGAAGCGACGAACTTCGCGTCAATATTTATTCGATTCCATACGGCGTCGAAACGGGTCCGCTGGCGGCGGAGATCGGAGCAATCGTCAATTCGCGAAAACTCCCGCAGCTACTCGACTCAAACGACGAAACGGACAACAAACACGACCTTCGAATCATCCTGGAACTGAAGCCGGGTTCCGATCCGGAACCGGTCATGACGTACCTTTTCAAGCATACCTCTCTGGAACAAAACTTCGGTTACAACGCGACGTGCCTCGTTCCGGACGAGCAAGGAACGATGCAACCCGCTCGCTTGGGGCTGGTTGACTTGCTGCGAGAATTCCTCAAGTTCCGGCTGACGACCGTTCGCAAGAGGTTCGAATTTGACCTGAAGCAACTGGAACAGCGAATTCACATGCTCGAAGGATTCGAGATCATTTTCAACGATCTTGACCGGGCACTTAAAATCATTCGCAACAGTTCAGGGAAACGCGACGCGTGTGACAAGTTACTGAAAGCGTTCGCGCTGCTCGACGAAGATCAGACGATGTCGATACTGGAAATGCAGCTCTACAAAATCTCGCAACTCGAAATCAATTCGATCGTCGGCGAATTGAACGACAAACGAGCTGCGGCCGAAAAAATTCGCAAGTTGCTCGCGTCTGAAAAACGGTTGTGGGGCGTTGTCAAAAACGAACTCGAAGAGTTGTCCACTCAGTTTGCAGACAAACGTCGTACGGCAATCGGCAGTAGCGAAGAGGTCGTCGAATTCGACGCGACTGCTTACATCCTTCGCGAAAACACGAACGTCGTGCTGACGCGAGAAGGCTGGGTGAAACGAGTCGGTCGCTTGCAAAACATTGAGACAACTCGCGTTCGGGAAGGGGACGTGGTACTGGACGTGATCCCTGGCAGTACTGTTGACAACATCGTTTATTTTGCCAGCGACGGAGTCGCCTATACGCTGCCGATCGAGGTGATTCCGGTGTCGTCGGGGTATGGCGAACCGATTTCAAAGCACGTCAGGATGGGTGACGGCGTCAGCATCGTCGCCGCCATGACGACGGATGCCCGGTTTACTCCGTCCGATCAGGATATGGGTGAAGGACTGCCGTCGGCTCCGTATTTTCTGGCTTTGACGGCCAAAGGGCAAATCATGCGGCTGCCGCTGGCACCGTTCCGTTTGCCGTCGACGAAATCCGGCAGAAAGTATTGTCGCACGGTCGAAGGCGATCGCGTGGTCTGGGTCGAACTCGTGCGAGATGCCACATCAATTTTTGTGGCATCAAAGCAGGCTCGCGTGATCCATTTCGCGATCGACGATATCCCGATCCTTTCCGGGGCAGGGAAAGGGGTACGAGGGATCAAACTGGTTGATCCGAAAGACGAAGTTCTGGGTGCTGCGCAAATGGGCCGAGCCAGCGACTGCCTTCGAGTCCAGACATCCGGCGACAAAGTCCTCGTCTTCGGGCAGATGAAGTACGAAATCACGTCACGCGGGGGGAAGGGGATTCGTGCCGCTCAGCGAAGCACGTTTACGGAACTCGTGCGACCCGATATCGTCCTCATCGATTGGGCGGCCCTCGAAGCAGAGAAGGGGGGCTGACAATTGACTGATGACAACAAGCTCGTGCTTTTCCCGCAGCCATCGGGGAAGGCAGGCGATTGCGACGCCTACAGGCTGAAACACTGTCAGACGGGCAAGATTTTTCGATCGGGTCCTGACGCACAGAGATTCGAGCTGCAGATCGATTCCCTCGCGTCGCACAATGAAATCACACGCAATTAACACGGAAGTCCTGATGTCCAACAGTGAATATTCTTCCAAAGATATTGAAGTCCTGGAAGGACTGGAACACGTTCGTATGCGTCCGTCGATGTATATCGGCGGCACGGATTCGCGCGGGCTGCATCACCTTTTGTGGGAGATCATCGATAACAGCGTCGACGAGCATCTCGCGAGTCATTGCACGGAAATTGTGATTACGCTCCACAAGGACGGCTCGTCGTGTTCCGTCGAGGACAATGGGCGGGGGATTCCGGTTGATACTCATCCCAAGACGAAGAAATCGACGCTTGAAACGGTGCTGACGACGCTCAACGCCGGGGGCAAGTTTAACAGTCAGGCATACGCTCGCAGTGGCGGGCTACACGGAGTCGGGGCGTCGGTGACGAACGCGCTCTCGGTCGAGATGGTCGCAACCGTCTATCACGACGGATATGAATGGACCCAGCGATACAAGCGGGGCAAGCCGACGACTCCGCTAAAGCAGGTCAAGCCGTTTCGAGGTCGCGGGACGACGATCTTCTTCCGACCTGACGAAGAAATCTTTTCCAAAACATCCTTCAATTCAGATACGATTCGCCAGCACCTTGAAGACATTGCCTACATCCATGCGGGATTGAAAATAGTCTTTCAGGACGAATTCAAAAAGGAAAAGCACGAATTCCTGCATCCGGACGGGATCGTATCGTACCTCGAGAAGATTCTGGCAGAAGTTCAGAAGAAATCGATTCACGAAACAGCTTTTTCAGCCACACGCGACGCCGACAACGTGAAGATCGAAGCCGTCTTGCGCTGGACCGAGGCGACCGACGAGCAACTGCGGAGTTACGTCAATGGAATTCGGACCCATGCCGGCGGCACGCATGAATCAGGGTTTCGTTCGGCAGTGGCCAAAGCGGTGCGGAACTATATCGAAGTTCACGACATCAAGATCAAAGGCGTCACGATCGAGAACAGCGACATTCGCGAAGGGGTCCTCGCGATTCTGTCGATCTTTCTGCCCCATCCGATGTTCCAGGGTCAGACGAAAGAGAAACTGAACAATCCGGAAATGACAGCAGCCGTCGAAGGGATGGTGCGACCGGCACTCGAATCCTGGCTGAACAACAATCCGACGGTTGCGGATTCGGTTGTCGGACGGATCGTTCTGGCCGCTCGGGCACGTCAGGCGAGTCGTGAGGCGGCGACCGAAGTGCGTCGCAAATCACCGACATCGCGCCGGACCAGCCTGCCCGGTAAGCTGATGGATTGTCGGGCGACCGACCCTGCTGAAGCGGAGCTGTTTATCGTCGAAGGTCAGTCGGCAGGTGGCACTGCAGGGATGGGTCGCGACAGCCGTACTCAGGCGATTCTTCCTTTGCGCGGCAAGATTCTGAATACGGAATCACTCGCGACAAGCAAGATTCTTGAAAACCAGGAAATCAAGGACCTCGTCGAAACGCTTGGCACAGGGCTGGGCGCGAACTTCGACATCAGGCGGTTGCGGTACGACAGAATCATTCTGATGATGGATGCCGACAGCGACGGGTACCACATCAGCACGTTACTTTTGACATTTTTCTTCCGGCACATGCGAGATCTGATTACGAACAAAAAGCTGTATTTGGCGCAACCACCGCTGTACAAAATTCAGGTCGGCACTCAGGTGATGTATGCGCAGGACGACGCGCATAAAGAAGAGATTCTGGCGAGTCTTCCGGCCAATCGAAAACCGGAAATCGGCCGATTCAAAGGACTGGGCGAGATGAGCGCGACCCAGTTGAAGGAAACAACACTCGACCCGAAAACGCGGACATTGCTTGCAATAAGCGTCGACAGTCTGGTCGAAGCCGACCAGACATTTTCGCAGCTGCTTGGCAAAGACGCGAGCGAGCGGTATCGGATCATCATGAGCGAAGCAAATCTGGTAGACGACCTGGACGTATAAACCCCGGCAAAAAGAACTACGAAGGAAGGAATTGTCCTGAAACAAAATCCGTCTTTTCGGGATCGGCTCAATCGCAAATGATGGGCTGTACTTGAGGAGTACGGAGGTCAACATGGATGAGTATGTGAAGGCCGTGGAAAGCCGAATGGTCAAGTTTTTCCGGTCTTTGAATGAGTGGGATTGTTCGGGTCTTCATTCGCGTCGATTTGCGTGATTCGCGGGGAGAAAACATGGCGGAAGAACTGATCTGTCGCGACGAGTGCTACAAATAACTTCAGTGTCATGTGGTTCCAATCCGGATTGCTCGTCAATTTCGGCTCGTTCCCGAAACTCCAATGGGAGCGACTTGTGTTGACGAAGAAGAATTTGGCCGCGAATCACGCGAACGAACGCGAATCAGAAAAAAATCGCAAAGGCGAACCGCACGAACCGCAAATGCAAGAATCAGGTGTTCACATCCCCCGCTCGCCGATAACTTGAAAAATCCTTCACAGCGTTGCCCTTTGGGGCTCGGGAATGCGCGGTTTTTACCGTCTGTCATTCCATCGGCGCAAGGGGTTTCCTGAAACTTTCCAGGTGTTCCTCAAAATCGTTTTCCAGATGCCAATCCCGGGTTTGCAGCACGATAGCCTGCCTTGCCTGAAAATCAGGCGTCATCCTGTTGTCAATCCAAAATGCACCACGAACCGGTTTCATGTATCATCCACCGATCCAATGCCGTCAACAATCCTGTTGTCAGTATTCATGAAAAATGAAGATCAGAAGAAAGAAAGCCCAATGACAATTCGAGCCATCGCGATAACACTGATGTTTTGCGGACTGTTCGCAGATTCTGCGAGCGCCTTTCCGCCAATGCCTGGATACCTGAAGGACGGCTACAAAGACGATGCTGACTACAAGCCGTTCCTGGAAACAGTCGAGGGACTGAAGATGAAGTGTGATGTCTGTCACAAGCCGGGTGCGGACAAGAAGGGGCGGGGTCACGGTCTGAATGATTTCGGCAAGGTCTATCACGACCGGTTCAAGCCAAAGGATTTTCAGGCAGCCGACAAGGAAAAGAAGACGGAAGAGGCAATGAAAGTTTTCAAAGCCGCCTGGGATAAATCGGTAAAAGAGAAGAACGCCGACGGCAAAGTCTATCTCGATCTGATCAAGGAAGGGAAACTGCCCGGCAAGAACGACTGAGTCGCACGCCGTCGACGGCGGGTGACAAGGGGTTTCAGAAGTGAAACATCGACTCGTTGGTCCTTCTGAAGCGATTTACTTTTTCAATTTCAGCTTCCTGTCAAAGAATTCGAACGTGGCGGCTTCGGCCTTTTCGGCATCGGCACCTTTGAATCCGTGCCCGGCACCTTCCAGCGTCAACATTTCTGCTTCGACGGTTGATGCCTTCAATTTGTCGATCAGCCAGACTGCCTGTTCATGTGCGACGTACTTGTCGTCCGTACCGTGAATGCAAAGTGTCGGAGCAGCATCGGGGGTGACCCAATAGAGCGGGCTTCCCTGAATGTGTAAGGCTGATTTCGTTTCAAGGTTGCCGCCAAACCAAAGGGGCAAGACTTCATGAGCATCGACACTCTTGCCATATGATTTCGTAAAATCGCTGGGTCCATAAACATTCACGACACATGTGACGCTGCTGGACTGGTCGGGGTGACCTCCAAACCCTTCGAATCGGGGCACGTGAGCCGTGACGGCAAGAAACTGGGCAAGGTGACCGCCGGCAGAACCGCCCGTAACCCCGATCCTGGCGGGGTCGACTTTGTACATGGCTGCGTTGGCTCGCAACCAGCGGACGGCGGCTTTGGTGTCGTGGACGGCGGCAGGGAACTGGAATTTGGGGGCCAGGCGATACGAGATTGTCGCGGCGACGTATCCCCGTTCTGCCAATTTCAGGCACAGGCCATCGTAGCCATCTCGCTTCCCGGCTCGAAAACCCCCTCCGTGAATACAGATCACGGCGGGGAAGGGGCCGTCACCCGTTTTTGGTCGGGCCATGTTCAGTTGCAAATGCTGGTCATCAGGGTTGGTGTATTCAATTCCCTCTTGCCAATCGACCGAGTCCGGGACGGGTGGTGCGGCAAATGCAGGTCGAGCAAAAAACGCACAAAAACTTAACAGACCAGCAATCAGCATGAATCTCATTCCGGATTTCCTTTGGTTTTTAAGTTGGTCTGGTATTCAATGTCCCGCCAGTGCCATCGCGTCCGGGACCTCGCAACGGATTTCTACCACGAGCAGCACAAATAACACAGCAAACGAACGACATGCACGTTTTTGCAGGGCCCGGCTGGTCACCATGTGTCAGAATGAGATCCCGATTTCGGGAATGTTTTTGTCTGGCAGGTGCAGGATTGCCGATGGGGCTCGACACACGGGAATTTTCCGTTCAGAATGTGCCGATACCTCTTTTATTCGGGAGGTTTGTGTTTGGAATTGATTCGGACTTGCTGCCGATTTCGACTGGAGAATTCTGCTTATGACATCTCACGCTGAAACTCATCTGAGATCGGTTGCTCCGGCCGACCACTCTCACGATGCCGATCCCCGAATTGCTCTCGCAATGGCGTTGAAGTTCGAACCGAGTGAACTTCGTGGTTTCGATATGGCGGACAAAGCCGCTGGCCAGATGATGGGCAAGCTGCTGGCGACCCTTTTCTGCGTCCTGCTGTTTCTGATGACGGGTGTCAATATCTGGATGGCGAGTAACGCTGCTACCACGTCTGATCCGCAGGCATTTGGCGCTGCGGTCGAGTCTGCAACTCACCATTGACCGCTGTGCCGACGTGTTGCGATTGCCGAAACTGAATGTCCAATCTTCTATTCGGCAGGGAACGTGTGCTGCGGGCGATCCGCCAGTCGTTCCCGGGCAATCTCGGCCCACGGACCTCGTTGATCGAACTCGAGATATTTCTGCCAGTGGCTTGCGGCTTCACCGGCTTTCCCGAGTTGATCCAGAACACCCGCCAGATGAAAATGGGCTTCGGGGTAGTCACGGTGCAGTTCGATCGCAATTTGAAAAGCGACTGTGGCATTGGTCAGGTCGCCAACTTCTGACAGGACGCATCCGAGCTGAGTCCATGCTTCCAGAAAATTGTGGTCGTGTTCCACGGCAACGTGGTAGCGTTCGATCGCTGCGTGCGGTTTTCCTCCCCGATAAAGCGCATCCGCCAGGTGGAAGTGGTACGACGGGTTCTGTGGATCTCCGATTGTTGCGAGTCGCAAGGCTTCGATCGCCGACGTGATTTCGTTCGATTCAGCCAGTCGGCAGCCTTCCTGAAACCACTGATCGTGCGACCACCGCTGACGCTCCGCTGGATCATCGCTCAAAACCGGCCGGATGGGGATCGTCGACGGTCCCTTATCGGAATCATCGTCATCGTTCTGATCGATTTCGACCGGCGGATCAAAATCAAAAAGTCGCTGGCCGGTCACTTCGATCAGGCCTGACTCGTCTCGAAAAGCCAGTCGCCTTGACCCGAGCGACAGGATCTCGAGCTGCGCCAACGGTCGTTCGACATTGGGTAATAGCGAATGTAGTTGTCGCAGACTGGCAGAAATGCGTTCTGTGCGAACGCCCGATGCGGCCAGTTTGCAAAGCCGCCGGGCACTCGCCACTTCTTCGAAATCGAAGTATGGAAGCCGATAGACTTTTTTGACCGGTTTGATCAGGCCGGCCCGCTCCCACTTCCGGATATCGTGGACGGAAACGTTCAGGAGCTGGCAGAGCATTGCTGGCGTATAAAGTTGCCGGGTTTTGCGTTCGGGCGGTTCGATGCCGAGCAACTTCAGCCATTCAGATTCCGAAACGATCCGGATCGGTTCGCCGCGTTCATGCAATTGCCGGGCGAAATCGAGTTTTGTCGAAGGAAGGCCGTCCGGTTCGAGTGGCCAGCCTTCTTCGCCGATCACCAGAAGCGTGGTTTGCAGCCCCACGTTTTGCATCGCCGCACCGCCGTGCTGTTCCACGAGTTCCATCGCCTGACGGTGCGTCATCGAGGCGAGAGTTCCTGTGAACGCGATTCGTTCTCCGTGAAGCACGGGCGAGCTTTGCAGCGCGGGATGATGATCGGCGGGCGAATCGGACATCAGGAATCACAAATGGGACTGTTGCAAGAGTGGCGAGCCAGGTGCTTCGCCCATTATAACACGGTGTCGCACGTCCTGCCCCTCGCCGCGTCAGAAGGGGCAGGGGAGACGCCGTTTGTAGAATGCCGAGTCGGTCGAGTCACTGGGACTCACGGTTTTGACATCGTTGCGATACAGTCAGAAGTCTCGACTCATGATGCGAATTTCCCGGAGCTATTGAAAATGTCTGCTTTGCAATCTGCCGATCCTGCAATTTGGTCTGCCATTCAGAACGAACAAACCCGGCAGCACGAAGGTCTCGAACTGATCGCTTCGGAAAACTACACGAGTGCCGCGATCCTGGAAGCGGCCGGGACGGTATTGACGAACAAATACGCGGAAGGTTACCCCGGTCGTCGCTACTATGGCGGTTGCGTTCACGTCGATGTCGCGGAAAATCTGGCGATCGCGCGGGCGAAACAACTA
>JANXOO010001327.1 GCA_025353525.1 Schlesneria sp.
GCATGTCAGCAACTTGCGACAATTGTTGATGCGCCGATCTTAAATGCCTCAATTCATGCCGTTTGAAGTCGGATTCAATCGTCAGGGCGAGGGTTCTTCCATCGGGGCAATCTCTATTTGCTCGAGACGTTCCCTGTTAGCGGGCTCGCCGATCAGGAAGAACGCTCCACCGCCTCCCGACTGCGGTTTTCCAAAATCGTCTGATTCCGCTTCGAGTGTTTGCCGGATTCGAAGTTTTGCATCGAGCAAGTGTGCTCGTGTGTAGTCGTCGAGCTTCAAGTCTCCCTTGGCGAGAATCCCGTCGACGCGCGCTTGCAGTTCCCCCAGATGCATTCGCACAAGGGTTCGGGCATCTTCGGGCAATTTTAACTGCACGGAATTGTTTGTCGGTGACATCCGCACGATGTCGCTTAACCTTTTGAGGGCCGCTCGTTGCACGTTGCGGCGGAAGCTCGAAATGTACTGGTTCCGATTATTGAATTCGCCGACAGGCGGCGCGAGCAATTCGGAAAAGACACCTTCAACCGAGGTTTTAAGGTGTTCTGCCAGCGTGTAAGCATCTTCACCGGGTGCCACTTTCAGTTCTCCATCCTGAACACGTGCCAGAACCTGTCCGCTGAACAATCCTCCCATGATTCCCGTTTGCAATTGCGAAATCTGATCGTGGATCGGGTAATCGATGCGGCGAATTTCAGGCGATCCCCAGTGCGTCCAGCGCGTCGCTGCAAGCGAATTAAGCAATGTTGGCTCGAACTTGTGGTTCACCAGCCCCTGCTCGAGAATCAGTTTGGTTGCGAGTCGCTGTTGTGCTGCGTCAATCGGCTTGAACGGTACGTGTGCCTGGTTGTCTCCCTTGTGATCGCGGAAGACCTGCACGCCCCCGATCAGCTTTGCAGCAAAACGAATGGTCCGGTAGTGTTCGCCCAGCAGTATGCCAAACGCCTGGCGAGCTCTCTGGTACCCTTCGCCCGATTCAACCGTTCGTTCCAGCAACTTGGGGAGAATCGCATTAACAATCGCGATTTGCCGTTGAGCGTATGCAACCGGATCTTTTCCGAGATCAAATCGCACCGACAGCGGATCGGGATCGTTGGCCTCGGTGTCTTCGTCCGTAGAATATTCCAGGCCCGATTCGCCGCTGCGAATAGTAATCTTCGCGAGTTCCGCGTTCTCGTCACCCGCGATCGGGCGGTAGCCGTATTCGATCGCCCAATAATCGTAGGGGCCGATCGTCGTTGTGTAGTAGGCCGGTTGCTTGACTCCCGCAACCACAATGTTGACCGGCGAGTAATCCATGACGCTGGCGACCGTTGGTTCGTTCGCTTTTGCGGGGTCTTCCATTTCTGCCAGCGTCTTCCAGGCGCTGGCTTTGAAATTGTGACGCAGGCCGAGCGTATGTCCGACTTCATGCATGACGACTTCTTTAAGGGCCTGTTCGAGATACACTTCAGGTAGTTCGCCTCGCTTTTCGGCCAGTCCCTGACCGGCAAAGACTGCGGCAGCAAATCCCGTCTGCTGTTGCATCCCCAGCGTTAATCGGCAGTCGTTGTGATGCCGATGGGCGTGCCCACCAGAACGGATCGAACGTGAACCGCTTGTCAGTGGTTCGTCGCCGAACAGTGCACCAATACTCGATGGAGTAAAGTTTTCGTAGGACGATTTCCATGATCGCAAGAAGCTGGAGTCAAAAATAATGTCGGCGTCAAGGATCTGACCGGTCAACGGGTTCACTCGCGAGGGTCCCATTGCGAAACCGGCTTCGGCGGTGATCCAGCGAAATGTATTGTGCTGCACGTCTTCCGGATCCCACGTGTCTTCTTCCCGCTGCTGGCGGACTTCAATGGCATTGTCGAAGCCGAGTTTTTCAAAAGCCTTGTTCCAGTCTTCAATCCCGGCACGAACGATCGGCCTGAGGTTCACCGGGACGGTCTTTTCGAGGTAGAAGACAATGGGGTCTTTCGGCGGAGAAACTTTGGCCGCCGGGTCGAGTTTCTGGAGATCCCAACGATTAACATAGCGAACGAAATGCTGATCGTCCGTCGTATCGCTGAAGTCTTTCGTCACAGTCAGGAAGTACCCGATTCGATCGTCGGCCTTGCGGGGACGATAGCCGGTTTGGGGCAATTGGCTGATGCTGTAATGAACCATCACTTGCATCCCGCGAGCATCGGGGACCGAATCCGATTCGTTTGACGGGTCGCGCGAATAGACTCCGGCGACATCGATCTCGATGTTTTTGGCGAACGCTTTCACGTTGTGGACAGTACTGCGGTCAAAGACGAATGAAGCCCCCATCATACGCCCGATCAATTCGTCGTCGCTCAGAAAAACACGGGTCATATCGACAAGGTGTCCGCCGTTGGTATCGGTCAGAATCGGAAGCGCATAAAGTACCGCGTCGCTATAAGCCAATTTGACGGCGGTTGCTTCAGGGGTGCCCGGTTTCGCTTTAAACTTCACTTGCTTCCGCAAAACGTGAATCTTGTCTCCCGTTTTGCGGAACGACCACAAGACATCGTCACCCCAGGTCATCCCGCCCAGGACCATTCCCTGACTGACGCCACGCGCGATCGAACTGAGCATCAGAAAGTCCTGGCCCAATTGCGCTTGCTTTAAGTCGACAAGGATCTGCTGATCCTTGGTGTAGACCGTCAAAAGCCCCTCGGCTTTTTTCATTCCTGTCGTCAACGTTTCGAATTTCGAGGGAGTTGCAGCGGGCGGCTGTGCGGAAGCAGATGTTGCCACAAGACACAGGGCAAGCGTCAACAGCGTAATTTCACGAACAGATCGAGGCATGAGCGACGCTCCTCTGGTGGTATTCTCAGATAATCGGTCGATATATTTAACGCAAACTTCCTAAACTATAGACAATTATGGCATGAATTTGGTGGATGATGCACGTCCGAACGCGGATATTTTCACAGATTCTTCAAAACCCGAGGCTGCGATTCGAGTTGCTACTTTTGAAACCTTTCAGCAAAACCTGCCGTAAGGCGTGATTTGGAAAGCGATTGCGAAGGCGGCGCAGGATTAAACTTCTGCGAAGACCTTGCCGATAAAACTCTTCGCAGCGAACTCACTCGACCTGCGTTCCGTGACGATTCACGCGGCGCGTTTCGAATCAGTATCAATCCGCCTTCGATCCGTTTGCAGAAAATTGCGAGTCAGTGGCCGTTCGGTCGATATCCCTCTTGTGGCGTCAAATTCACGACCCACCGAATTAAAAAATTATCTTCAAGAACGGACCCACGGAAGGGGCAGCTATGCCACAGCACGGCGTCAATGTACTTGCTTTGATCAAGGGAGCAGAGCGGTTTGTATTCCTTTACGATGACGAAAGCGCTGACCAGTTGCTCCAGACGTTAGGCAAATACGCTGCCGATCCCGAACTGAATTTTTCCTGGTACGACGCCGCGACACTCAGTCAGCGAGTTCGAAAGCTTCGCGAAGCCGATTCAGCGAGTCGCTCTGAACCGAAGAACCGTATTCGCCGCAAAGCTGCCTGAACGGAGTTTCGATCCTGTTCGCCGCCAGCGAAAGGCGGAAAGCCCCTGAGCAACCGCAAAAGTATCCTCACTGTTCCGCAACGAGATTTGAATTCGCTGTCAGTCGTGCCGGATCGCTATTCACACCGGATATCAAAAATCTCTCATACCAAACGGTGCGGTTTCGATGTACAGCGCGATTGATGGATTCATCCGGTATCTGAAGATCGAGCGAAACGCCTCGGAACTGACACTCAAATCGTACGGCGAAGATTTTGGCAGTCTGCTCGACTATTTCCGAGACCGCGTGGGTGAAGTCGCTGAACCCGGTCAGGTCCACATTGCCCAGCTTCGAGGTTACGTCGCTTACTTGCACGAATGCGACTATGCGAAAGCAACGATCGCCAGGCGGCTTGCGAGCTTGCGCAGTTTTTTCCGATACTGCCAACGCGAAGGGCTCGTGACATCGAATCCGGCGAAAGCGCTGCGAACTCCTCGAGCAGGTCGGAAATTGCCCCATTTTCTGACAGCCGATCAGATTATCAAATTACTCGAAGCCCCTCCTGCGAACGAATCCGAAGGGCTTCGTGACCGGGCAATCCTGGAAACACTCTATTCGGCGGGGCTTCGTGTCGCAGAACTCGTCAGTCTGAACGTCAGTGATTGGGATCAGGACGCGAATATCGTTCGGGTCATTGGTAAGGGACGAAAAGAACGGATTGCTCCCATCGGCCGGCACGCTGCAAAAGCGCTTTATCGCTGGATTGATGCTCGAAAAGAGGCTCCCGATGCGGGTCCCGAACATCAGGGTGCCATGTTCCTGAATCGGTTTGGCACACGATTGACGACGCGGAGTATTGGCCGAATGCTCGAAAAACATCTTATGTTGACCGGCCTCGATCAACTGACGACGCCTCATACATTGCGTCATTCGTTTGCAACACATCTGCTGGACGGTGGCGCAGATTTAAGAGCCGTGCAGGAACTGTTGGGACATAAAAGTCTCACGACAACTCAGATTTACACGCACGTCAGCACCAAACGCCTGAAAGAAACCTACGAGCACGCGCATCCGCACGCTGTTGGAGGCTGACAAATCCGTCACGCGCGAAGA
>JANXOO010001387.1 GCA_025353525.1 Schlesneria sp.
TGCGATTACAGCAGACAACACTTACACTTTCGGGTCCAAACGGGGTCGAGGCATACCGGTCACAGCTTAATACACGGGTCAAAATGGAGCAGGCGGGAAGTCTGCTATTCTGTCCGCGGTTGGCATAAGGCCAGCATCGGAATCGGGATTTCAGTCCCGAAACACTTTTACTTCGCCGACGACTTTGCCGCCAGTCTACATACGGGCTTGCGGCGACAGGCACATTGCAGGGCAGTGGGATTATGAAAGAGGGAATTCATCCCGATTACCGAGATGTCGTATTCCAGGACACTTCGACAGGGATTCAATTCTTGATCGGCTCGACGATCAAAACGCCGAAGACGTGCGAATACGAAGGTCGGACGATGCCACTGGTCACAGTTGACATCAGTTCCGCGTCGCACCCCTTCTTTACCGGCAAACAGAAATTCATCGATGCGGCAGGCCGTGTCGAGAAATTCCAGCGCAAGTACAACTGGGGCAAAAAAGACGGAGCCGAAGCGGCCACCGAAGACGCGAAGCCAAAAAGCTAGCGTTCGAGACTGTTCGCGGCCTGGAACGACGCATCCGTCAAAAGCCGGTTTTCTCACGGAACATCAGAGTATTTTCCGGTGAATGGCGGTCTGATGGATGTTGCAACGGGGTGTTGACGATGATCGTTGACCCCGTTGCAAGCGTCTCAATCCATGCCGCGTAGTGTTTTTATTAATTACGTGCGGCACTAAGCAGTACACACGTGAGTTTGCCGTTCGGTTGATACACAACGGGCTTTCGGCCTGTCGCTGTGGCACGCTGTGCTGGCAGAGAGTCGCAACGCAGAATCCGGGCAGGAAGCTCCACCGGCAAACTGCCCTGGCTTCGTCTGGTGACCATGTTTCCTACGCTTCAAGCCAAGCTCGTTCGCTACGAAGAACTCGAACGACTGCTCCAGGATCCGAATGTTCTCTCCGATACGGCCAAAATGCTGGCCTGTCAGCGCGAACACGGTGGATTGGGGAAAGTCGCCAGGTCGGTACGCCAGTTCAACCACGTCGAAGCCGATGTCGCAGCCGTCCGCGAAATGATCGAGTCAGCGGATGACGCAGAAACACGCGAGTACGCTCGGGCGGAACTCGGCGAACTTCAGACGCAGTACGATTCCCTGCGCACCGAACTCGAAGACATGGTCACGGCGGGCGATTCGCTGACTCGCGGCAGTTTGATCATGGAAATCCGGGCAGGGACAGGCGGTGACGAAGCGTCCTTGTTCGCTCGCGACTTGTACGAAATGTACACAAAATTCATCGAAAAACGGGGCTGGAAGTTCGAAGTACTGGAACTGTCCGCCAACGAATTAGGCGGAATGAAAGAAGTCGTTCTATCGATCACGGGCGAAGCGGCATTTCATCAATTACAGTTTGAAAGTGGTGGACACCGCGTCCAGCGAGTCCCCGAAACCGAAACACAGGGTCGGGTTCACACCAGTGCTGCGACGGTTGCCGTGATGGCTGAAGCGACTGAAGTCGATGTCGAGATCCGCGATGAAGACCTTCAGATCGACACCATGCGTGCCGGTGGGCCCGGCGGTCAAAAGGTCAACAAGATTGAATCCGCCGTCCGGATCACGCACATTCCCTCAGGAATCGTGGTGCGGATCCAGGACGAAAAGAGCCAGCACAAGAACAAGGCAAAGGCG
This sequence comes from Schlesneria sp., assembly GCA_025353525.1. Taxonomy (GTDB): domain Bacteria; phylum Planctomycetota; class Planctomycetia; order Planctomycetales; family Planctomycetaceae; genus Schlesneria. The sequence goes on from JANXOO010001387.1 coordinate 1,676, forward strand.
CTTCGCGTACTTCGCAGCCGGTTGATGGAATTCCGGCAGGATTCACTCGACAAAGAACGGTCGGAGCAGCGGCGAACCCTGATCGGCTCGGGCGACAGAAGCGAACGGATTCGGACTTACAATTTTCCCCAGAATCGCCTGACCGACCACCGCATCAACCTGACGCTTCATAAACTCGACCAGATCATTCTGGGTGAACTCGACGAAGTCGTCGGGGCACTCGTCCAGTTTGATCGTGAAGAACGACTTCGCGGTGGCAACGCCCTGTCGTAACGCGGATATTCAAACCATCGTCAACGTTTGCCTGGCGTTGTTCGTGCGGAACGTATGATGCCGACGCAGAAACTGCGGAGACGACACACGCTGAGCCGGATGTCGCATTTGAATTCCAACGAGAGAACTTCGACGTGACGCCGCCCGAGACAAATCCGACACCCGCTGCTGAAGCCCCCTGGACCGTTCGTCGCGTTCTGGAATGGACGACAGGTCATCTTAAAAAGCACGGTAGTGACACACCGCGCCTGGATGCGGAAATCCTGCTCGCGCATGCACGAGGTTGCCAGCGAATCCAGCTTTACACACAATTCGACGAACCGCTGACCGATGCCGTTCGAGGTATCATGCGCGAACTGGTTCAGCGCCGCACCAAAGCCGAACCAGTCGCGTACCTTGTCGGCGAGCGTGAGTTTTTCAGCCTTGGGTTTCGAGTGACAAAAGACGTGTTGATCCCTCGTCCTGACACCGAAACACTGGTCATGGAAGTCCTCGACGGAACAAAAGGATTGGCGTCACCCAGGATCCTCGACCTCTGTACGGGTTCCGGATGCGTCGCAGTGGCGGTCGCAAAGAATTGCAAAGCGGCGCACGTCACGGCAACCGACATCAGTCACGCGGCACTCGAAATTGCCAGGCACAACATCGAACGGCACCAGGTTGCCGACCGGATTGCATTGGCAGAATCGGATCTTTTCGTGGGACTTTCGTCGGGCTCGCAATTCGAAATAGTCGCGGGCAATCCACCCTACATTCCTACGGCGGAAATCGAAACGCTCGATGCCGGCGTCTCACATCACGAGCCGCGACTGGCTCTCGATGGCGGCACCGACGGGCTCACGATTCTCAAGCGAATTATCGAAGCCGCACCAGACTTCGCTGCAAAAAATGCCCTGTTGTTGCTGGAGTTCACCCCCGAACAAGCCGGATCGCTGGAAGCCATTGTTAGAGCTCATGGTGGATACGGCGACATTTCCATTCGAAAAGATCTCGCACACCGCCCACGCGTTCTGCGAGCCCGCTTCCAATAGGGATTGACGAGTGAACTTACAGGGTGGCTCGATCGATCCATAAGGAAATCGACATGAATCCTGCGAGTCGTATTTTGGCCATCCAGGTGCCGTTATGAACTTCACATTCATTTCTCGAGACTCTGCAAATTAAATGCGGAATTGAACCGAAATCATGACTTTCGTTTGTGCTGGGCGTAGAACGCACGAGCCCGTGTAAGCAGTTGGTTTTCCGTCGTATGGTGCGCGTCCACCACAATCGAGCCGATTACCTTCGCAGCGATATCGGCGTGGTTCTTTTTCAGGGCAGCAACCAACTCATTCATCGCACTGCTTTCTCCCGTACCACTGCCGAAAATCAGTATCTGTTCCCCACCCTTCAAGCTCTTGGCAACGTCTTCATAGTAGCTCTTCAGCTCGGGCTCACGATGGCCGCTGGTCTCGGAGTTTGCGCGGGAATGTAAATGCCGACGGAAACCGTGTGGTTCGTGAGGGACGATTTGCTGTGGGACGGCCCCCTGTAACTCGGTTCGGTAGATCTTCGTTTCCTGATGGTCGATCACGACGAGCAGATGAGTAGCAGCCGTCATAGGTGAAGTGATGGACGGTTCGGCGGACTTTTCCAGGAAATGACGAATTTTCATGAGGTCATCGACCGTGGCCAGGTCCTTGTGTTTGGGTATGTGCAAAGTCATCAGTTGCCCGTTCCGCGAAACCTGGACCGCGCCGTTATGCCCTTCAGTGACAACCGCCAGGGCAGCGAGCATTGATCGCACGTCATGCCACTCCAGGTTATGAACCGCCGGGTGACAAAAGATCGCATCGTAAGTGTGTCGGTGGCGCCCGTTCAGATTTGAGGGGGCATTTGGTGTGGCCAGTTTTGTCATCTGATATTCCCGAAATGAAAATTAAAACGATTCTTCACCAGTGGGCTGACATTCAACCCACTGATGCATGATCTGTTGTCGTCCATGCTTTGTGTCCCGATGCCGGGCTGTGTTTTCCTGATTCGACAGCCGTTGCTATGTTCTTGTCGTCGTTGCGAGTGGTCAAAGTGACGTCCGTACCGGGCTTCAGATCCGCTGCTTTAGCAGCCTTACCGTACCAACGACAAAAGCCGACGCAGTGAACCCCTTGAAAAAGGGGTTCACTGCGTCGGCTTACGAGAAACGTGCCATCCGCAACTCGCGGGGACTGCACTTTATCTTGTCATCCGAATTGTCGTATGGTCGGCAGCAATCACGCGCTGCCGATCTGACGGCGTCGTTATAGTATCCGACCTGCGCGAAATTGACAGCAGCTTTTTAATTGTAATTTCAAACATTTCCTTAATATCACCATCAAAAATTCGTTGTCATCGCAATGCGAATGATGGCAACGACAACTGTAATTTGCGTCGATGGAAACATCGAGCAATTGGCCGACAAGAAGCTTTCGCTTCTGGATCAGTGATTATCATGATTGATCGAGCAAATGAACTGCATGCCGCGAGTGTCGACACGTTCAGCGTTTGCTCCGGTGAGTGACGTTTGGGGGATCACGGCCGGTTCGATCCTGACAAACGTCATGGGAACTTCGCGACGATTCAGATCACCGCGCAACATCGCCATCGCGGGTGCATTCCGTTTTCCGTGTTGCGTTTTTTTTGGTGGTCGTCTTGCCGAATGCCTGACAATATGAATTCACGTCGCCATGGCTCGTGCTTCAAACGGTCGACCGCGTCCTGGATCATTACTCAATATTTCACCTGGTGTATTCCAATCTCCGGAATCGCAGACAGCCGAATGCGAAGCAGACAAGTCCGAATGTTGCCAATATCCCGCAGCATTCGACGACGAGTCGCATCTGTGGGTGATCGTTCGTGAGAAGTTCCTTATAAGCAATCAGCGCCCACGCGTGGGGTGTCGCCAAACTGACATTTTGCATCAATTCCGGCAACCATGCTCGCGGATGTTATATGCCGCGAGCATGGTTGCCGGAATTGATGCAAAATGTCAGTTTGGCGACACCCCACGCGTGGGCGCTGATTGCTTATAAGGAACTTCTCACGAACGATCACCCACAGATGCGACTCGTCG